>JAYTZG010000001.1:0-13553 GCA_043742005.1 Minisyncoccota bacterium
AGCAATTCTGATAAGTTGTGTTTATGGTTGTAAAATCAGCCCAAGGACTGGGGTTGGTACCCTTAAAGAGAGTATGGGTAAGTATGAGATCATCACGAATTTTTTGAGCCAACTCTGCTCCTTCTTGAGCTAAGAAGAAAGCGGTAACTTGTTCACTGGAAAAACTAGTACTGCGCGCGGCCGAAGAACTAATAGTCATTGGTCCAATCATCACAAGTAGTAAAATCGAAATCGCTACGAGTGTCTCGATCAAGCTAAAGCCAGACTGTGCCGTATGGTATTTCATAGGTCAAGGGTGCGTTGTGTTATCGTCGTCTGAATATAATACGACTTATCATTTGGGTTGCTGGTCTCGGCTGCTTCGATGAAAATAGTTACTGCGGCCTGATCTCGTTCTCCGTTACCAGATGTCAAAGGGTCGGCGCCCGAAACAAATAAATCAAAATTTCTAATAAAGATACCCGATGAAGTAATCGACTGTGGCGTATTACTGCCAGTCTTACGGAAGATTTTACCGGCGTTTTTATCAAAATAATAAAGAATACGTTCCTTATTCTTCGAAATACTGTCACCTCCCTCCTTAAAAGACATACCGACAAAATATTTTGCGGCAGGATCAGGATTGCCGTTAAAGCAATCATTTACTCTGTCACCGTGTTCATCATCAACGTCTACACCTTGACTGAAGACACCGTTGCCGTTTGCACTCCATTCACAATAATAACTTGTCCCCGTACGGATTTCTCGCGTCATGCTATCAAGAGCAAAGGAAAGATTAGTCATCACAGACTGCTCACTCTGGAGTCGTTGATTACTGGCAACTAGCATCAAAAGCGCACCGACCGCTACCGTAACCACAATCGAGAACAATCCCAAAGAAACAATCATTTCAATGAGAGTGAATCCAGTTTGTCTGTGCCTAGGTAGATTCATAGCATTATTGTACGGCAATTTGTCCGGTTGAAGTAATCTCAACAGTTCGTATGGTGTCATTGGTTCCTAGCTGACCGTTCTTTTGCCCAATATCAATCTCGATACTTGAGGCATTCGTCAACTCGCCCGAGCTGTCGACAAAGCGCGCGTCGAAGTTTGGGCGCTCAAACACTACTGATAAGGCGTTTCCAGTTATCGAGTCCCCCACTGCGCGGATGGCTCTGATTTCAAAGCGCTTATCAAGTTTCCCCTGCTTACCGAACATTTCGGTCGCATCATAATACTTATCGTTATCAGCATCTTTAAAAATTTTGTACTCTTGGTTACTCCCGGTGTCAAAGTGCAAACCCAACAGAGACCTGAAGTCCCCAGCTTCACCGGACACACTCACCGCACTAAGTTGTATTTGCCGTGCCTCAAGTGCGATGCTGTACGCCTGACTCCTTAACAGTACCGCGCTGTTAAAAGACTTCTGCTGCACCATAATCACAGACGAAATAATCACCATGATGCTGATACTGACCAAAAGTTCGATAATGCCAAAACCACCTACTTTTGATAGTTTTTGTTGTTGTTTAAAATGTGAAAAGATTGAGTACATCTAGTTTTGTGAATAATACGGCAAGGCAGCCAGCGACAAGAAAAGGAGCGAAAGGAACGACACTCTTAATTGTAAGGTTCGCAGGTAGGAATCGTAAGCCTAGTTGTCCCCTCTGGAGCTTGGCAGCAGAAATAAGAAGGAGGCTAATACCGGCTCCAATCCAAAATGAAAGGACCATCATCGAGAATACATTGACAGCCCCCACAATCAGCCCTAGCGGAAAGGCTAATTTCACGTCACCAAAACCGATCCATCTTCCTTTTGATATAAACCAGAGGAAAAACAAGAAACCTGATGCGGCTGCGGCTGCGGCGATGGTGTACAAGGCGTCTATGTATGGAGTACCTTGCAGAACCAAAAATGACAACCACGAGAGGACGAAGATAGTTAGCGAAAGTGTCAGCGCATCAGGAATAATGTAGTGGCGAATGTCGTACACCACAATAACTACGAGGATTGCACAGACGGTCCACAAATACACCATTTCAAATAAAGATCCAGCTATAAGGAGCGAACCGATAAACAACATTCCGGTGGCAGCCTCTACGATAAAGTAACGGGGCGACACGTTGGAACCACAGCTGCGGCAGCGCCCCCGCAGACCGAGGTAGGAAAATAATGGTATCAGTTCAAGTACCCGCAAAGCTGTCCCGCAGGAAAGGCAGTGCGATCGGCCGGACAGTGACTTGCCGGTATGGAAGCGATAGATGTAAACATTAAGAAAACTTCCGATAATCGCTCCGTAACAAAACGCGAGGACTAACAGCCAAGGTAGCGACAGTGGTAACAACTCCGATAAATACATATTATTTATATACAATAACAAAAAACACCCCCGAAGGGGTGTTTTCGGTGTTAGTTACAGGTGTAGTCATTTGCAGCACCCAGTATAGCGGATGTGCTTGCTACGAATCCGTTACTATCGACGCACCAATAAGTGTTTGCCGGTACGGCTGACGCCAATCGAGCTTGGATAGCCCAAGCAGTGGCAGTACTGTTACAAGCAGCTCGACCAGCAACTGGTAGAACGTTATAAGTAGCTGCTAGTGTTTGTCCTGAAGCAGCGTTAGCCGCATTCACAAGTTGGACAACCTTTGGATCTACACACACACTCGCATAACTAAACACGCTGTTACGGTTGTACACAATTTCTGCTTGTGAGCGAGCGTTACCAAGAGTTTGTTTGATAGAAGCGTCAGAACCGCCCTTTCTAGCGTCGTTAAGAGATGCGAGTACTACGGCAGCTAGAATACCAATAATAGCGATAACGACGAGGAGTTCGATGAGGGTGAAACCTGATGTTTTTGTTTTCATACCTATTTATTGTAGCATGTGGTTTTTTTCGTCAAGTGAGTAACGCACAAAGTAGCGAGCGAGGGTCGTGACACAAGCTTGCTTGATGTCATGACCGAACGAGCGTACTTTGTATCATAAAGATACAAAAACAAGCACCCGCAGGTGCTTGTTTTTACTTTTAGTGGAACATTAGTTACAGGTAGTGTCAGATCCGTCAGCGAGAGCGTTTGAGGTACTAGCTACGAAACCGGCGCTATCAAGACACCAGTAGGCACCGTTATTAGAAGCAAAGCGTGACTGCATCGCCCAAGCGGTCGTACTGTCGTTACAGGCGGCTACTCCAGCGGCAATGGCTGCATTAAAGGTCGGTGCAGTAGTTTGACCAGAAGCAGTGTTGGCTGCAGTAACTAGCTGTCGGATTTTTGCATCATCACACACTCCGTCGTAATTAAAGATGTTGTTTGCATTGTACACAATTTCCGCTTGTGAACGTGCGTTACCCATACTTTGTTTGATAGAAGCGTCAGAACCGCCCTTTCGCGCATCGTTTAAAGATGCAAGAACTACAGCAGCTAGAATACCAATAATGGCGATAACGACGAGAAGCTCAATAAGGGTGAAGCCCGATGTTTTTGTTTTCATACCTATTTATTGTAGCACGTGTTTATTTTCGTCAAGGGAGTAAGGCACAAAGTATAGAGTGACGTTCGTGACGCAATCTTGCTTGATGTCATGACCGAGCGAGCGTGCTTTGTATTTTTAGTTCAAAAAACAGACTCTGTTGGGAGTCTGTTTTTTGTAACAAGAGTCTATGAACAAGTAACTGAGTTGGCAGCTAACTCTGCTGAGGTACTAGCCACAAAGCCATTACTGTCTACACACCAGTTTGCTGTAGTTGGGTTTGAGGCAAGTGGTGCTGCGATTGCCCAGCCAACAGCAGTACTGTGGCAGACTGCTCCGTTTGCTGCTTGAGCAGTTCCAATTGCAAAAGTTGCACCTGCGCTACCGCCAGAAGTGGTGTATGCGGCATTGACCAACTGCATAATCTTCGCGTCAGTACAAACGCCTGTATAGCTAAACACGCTGTTACGGTTATAGACGATCTCAGCTTGAGATCGTGCATTACCTAGTGTTTGTTTGATAGAAGCGTCAGAACCGCCCTTTCTAGCGTCGTTAAGAGATGCGAGTACTACTGCCGCCAAGATACCGATGATAGCGATAACGACGAGGAGTTCGATGAGGGTGAAACCGCGTTCAAATTTCTTTTTCATAATAATGAATAATTATATTAGAGTTAAACCTCATTTCAGATATCAGCTGTGTACCTTAAATGAGAAGCTTCGTTGTACCGAGGCTATATAAATTATACGCCCTAACAAACGCAAACTACTACACCGACCAGGGGAAAACTAGAAGGCGCTAGTCAGACTATAGATTGGGAAGAGGACAGCTGCCAAGAGCACCCCGACACCAAGACCAAGCATCACGATCATAATCGGTTCGATCAAGCCGATGAGCGTGTCAACAGCGTTATTTACTTCGCGTCGATAGAAATTTGAAAGTGTAGTGAGAATCGTACCAAGACTTCCAGTTTCCTCTCCAACTTTGGCCATCTGAGCTAACACGCCAGGTATTTCTTTGTATTCACCAATCGAATCAGCGAACGAGCGCCCTCCTTTCACTTCGGCTAGTGACGACAGGATGATTTCTTTATATACCGTGTTGTCGACAACGTCGGCAGTTACTTCAAGCGCTTGCACGATGGTTATACCACTCGTGAGCATGGTCGACATGTTGTCGCAGATACGAGTCAGTAGGAGTTTTTGTTGTAAGTCACCGAGATATGGGATGGACAATACGAATTCGTCAATCGTTCGTCTACCGACTGCCGTCTTGGAGAAACGCCAGAAAAATGCGCCGCCTGCTGCCAGTAAAACTAGGATGATTCCGATGTAATTAACTAGGAACGAAGAAAGCCCAATGACGATTTTGGTATAGATAGGCAGCTCTTGGCCGGACTCGGTAAGAATCTTAGCGATATTAGGAATCACCAAGGTCAACATCAGTGACATCACCAGAATAAATACTCCGACCACAAAGGCTGGGTAGATAAGTGCGTTACGAGCCTTGGAGACAACTTCGTATTGTCGGTCAAGGTAGTCGGCCAGGTAGTCGAAAGACCGCTCAAGCGATCCCGACTCCTCCCCTGCTCGTACGAGATTTACGTAGAAAGAAGAAAACACTTGCGGGTGGGAGGCTAAAGCCCTCGCAATAGAACTACCCGCCTGCAAGTCATTGACGATTTCGTTTAGAACAATTTGCAATTCTTTATTCTCACTCTCAGCTGACAGCAGGCTAAAAATACGCAGCGGGGATACCTGTGCCTGAAAGAGGGTGGCAATCTGCCGCGAGAAAATCACAATCTCCTTGTTAGAAATCGACGGGAAAAGAGCAAATCTAACATTAAATAACCTGGCGAGACCTTTTTTTGCGGCCACCTCATCGATAGAAATAAGGGTGTACCCACGCTTTTGAACGGCGGCAATAGCCGCATCAATAGTCGGAGCTTCCACCGTTCCTTCACGTTGGATATTAGTACTATCGATGGCTGTGTAGGTAAATAACATAAGTGCAGTCTTTAAAGGAGTCTCTCCAGACCCTTTGGATTTACGGCGTGTATAAAGGCATTTTCTACTGTAATATCTCCGTTTTGTACTAAACGCGCGAGTGAGCGGTTCATATCAATCATACCTTGCTCAAGCCCAGTTTCGATAACTGACGGAATTTCGTGAATGCGGTTTTCGCGAATGAGATTACTGACAGCATTGTTGTTTATAAGCAGTTCGTACGCTGGCACCAGACCGCCGGCGATACTTGGGATGAGACGCTGTGAGAAAATAGCAATCAGTGAGCCGGCGAGCTGCACCCGGACCTGATCTTGTTGTGATCCAGGGAACGAGTCAACGATACGACTGATAGTTTGGGCGGCGTCGTTGGTGTGCAGAGTTGAGTAGACCAAGTGACCAGTCTCAGCGGCTGTCACCGCCGCGGAAATAGTCTCGGTGTTGCGCATTTCTCCTACCAAGATAACGTCCACGTCCTGACGCAAAGCAGCGCTAAGACCCAACTCAAAACTCTTGGTATCAATCCCCACTTCACGCTGATCAATCAAAGATTTTTCTTCTTTGTAAACATACTCAATCGGGTCTTCAATGGTCACGATATGTTCTGAACGGGTCTTGTTGATGGTGTTGACCATGGCTGCGAGAGTGGTCGACTTACCTTGACCTACCGGACCCACACAGAGAAAGAAACCTTGTGAGCGTTGGGTGAAGCTCTCGAGAATTGGCGGTAAATTCAGCTGCCCAAAGTCTTTGATGACGTTGGGAATCAACCGGAGTGCGATACCCATATGTCCTCGTTGGTGAAATGCGTTACCGCGGAAACGGATGCCTTCAGCGCTCTCAAACGAAAAGTCGATTTCGTTGTAGTCCAGGTATCGCTTGTACTGGTCCTCGCGCATCAATACCTTGGCAAAGCCGTTAACGTCTGCGTCAGTTAAAATCGGCTTTTTCACCAGCGGTATAAGTGAGCCCGTGACGCGAATGAGTGGATGGGACTCTACCGAAAAGTGCAGGTCTGAAGCCTTCTCGTTTAAAATAAGATCAACGAGGGTGGTAAGTTCGCGCTTGTAGTCAACTGCCATATTATTTTGTGTTATTAGCGAATGCTTCTACTTTGCGGACAACTTCACTAGGAATCGATTCGGCCTTCACAATGTACCCGTGAGCGCCAGCCTCCATCGCTTCCTTAATGTCTTCACTTTGGCCTTGGTTTGAGAGAACAATAAAGGTCGGTTTGATATCAGGAAATCTTTCTTTGATGGTAGTTATCAGTTCAATGCCGGACATACCAGGCATCACCATATCGAGTAAAATAACGTCAAAGTCCGCATTCTGTTCAAGTTTTGCTAAAGCGGCTGAAGCGCCATCGGCGGCATCTACAGTATGATTACACTCACTAAATTTAGTGGCGTACATGTCTCGTAAGAAGGCGTCGTCATCAACTAGTAGTAGTTTCATTACCATCCATTATATCCTCTAAAATGTAATCTCCGAAATGGTTATCGACAGGCAACGTCTCGTCCCCGACAAGAGTATCCGAGCCGATCTTGCTACGGAATACGTTCATTTCCTCGTACGGAATCTCGTGGTTAAGCCCTTTTATGATAGCGTCTTCGTACATTGTCACAAAGCCGTTTTTGCGAGCGGCTTGCATAAACTCTTCTTCTGAGGCATTGCGTAGAATAAGTTCTTGGATATCGTCAGAGATTTCCAAAATTTCGGTGACAGCAGTTCGTCCCTTCATACCGGTCGCACTCTGGGCTGTAGGCTGAGGGTGGAGCACTGTTTTTGCTTCTGGGATCCGGGAATGGAACTTTTTTGGTAGAGTCTTGAGAGATTCATCAAACATTCTTTGCATACTTGGACCAACCACTTCTTCAATACCAGTACCTTCAAATAGCGTCCTAGCGAGTCGTTGCGCCATCGCCAGCTTCAGGGTTGGAGCGATAAGGTACGGATCAACCCCCATGTCGATAAGACGCGGGATAACACCAATCGCGTTGTTGGTGTGGATGGTTGAAAGCACCAAGTGACCCGTGAGAGCCGCCTGAATAGCTAGCTGGGCAGTTTCCTTATCGCGGATTTCTCCCACCATAATAATGTCCGGGTCTTGACGCAAAGCAGCTCGCAGACCAGCCGCAAAAGTGTAGCCGATTTCTGGTCTGACCTGCGACTGACTGACGCCGTCAATTGAGTACTCAATTGGATCTTCGAGTGAAAGTACGTTTTGAGTTGAACGATCAAGCTCACCGAGCATACTGTATAGGGTGGTAGATTTACCGGAACCAGTCGGACCAGAAATAAGAATGATCCCGTAGGGCTCTTTGATCATTTTGCGCAAAATAGCACAGTTTTCGGCAGAGATACCGGTTGCCTCAAGCGTGCGGACACCTTTGTCGTTATCGAGGATACGCATTACCACCTTTTCACCATAACTGGTCGGTAACACAGATACTCGGAAGTCGATCTTACGTCCATCAAAAGTAGCCGAAAAACGTCCATCTTGTGGTTTGCGTCGTTCGTCAAGGCGCATTGACGACAAAATCTTAACGCGTGCCACCACTGCCAAGTGAACGTTTTTAGGAAGCTCCAAACTCTTAGCTAGTTCACCGTCCACCCGGAAACGTACACCAACTTTAACTCTGCCAGGTTCGATGTGAATGTCAGAAGCTTTTCCATCGACGGCATACCGCAAAATAGTCGCTACGATTCTTGTCACTGGGGCGTCTTCTTCTATGTGGTCAACTGTATCCTTTGGATTTTCTGATGCCCCTTCACTGTTAGCGGCAATCTCTGCATCAAGTTCTGATTCAAGATTTTCTAGAGCGCCGCCCACCTCTCCAACGAGGTTAGTATAAAATTGTTGTATCTTGGTGACCTCGGCGTCGAGCATGTACACAAGTCTAAACGGGATATTGTTCTTGGTACTGATGAAATTGAGTGCATCGCGCATCTGCAAATCATCTGGATTGCTGACTCCTACCACCAATACATCATCCTCCACAAAAAGTGGCACCATGCGGTAGTGAGCAGCAGAGTCTTCGGGGACGTATGCCAAGACTTCCTGTTTCACTGAAAAAGCTTCGGGGGTCTTGAAGGCTGGGACTTGGTAGTATTCCGCAAAAAAACTGCGGGCATCATCGGCACTCATCCCCAACTCGAGGAAAACCGACTCATGGGTCCGCCCTCCTTGAGCTATGAGCTTGCCAGCGTTTTCAATAAATGCGCCGGTGACGCCACCCCGCTCTTGTAGTATTTGGAGTGGGTCCATAGATTACTCTGTATCAGAACTTATAAAAGTCGAGGACTCTGCCTCAGCAAATGGATTGTCTCTTCCGACAGGTTGCTCCTCCACGTCCCCAGTAAACCGTCTAAGCGAACGGAACCTCGCATCGTCAAGCGCCGCAAGATCAAGATCGATACTGGACAACTCCTGACTTCGCACAATAAACACATCGGTGTTGGCGAGAATATTTATATAAACCGCATCATCTTCACTATCTCCGTTGAGGGTCATGCTTGACTGTTGGGTATACAGGAAATACCCTGCGTAGCCAACGGTAAACACTCCAAGTACTATGAGAAGATTTTTTGCGAGTGGTGTCATAACGTGAGTGATTAATAATTATTATTGTAACGCGGGTTGAACTTCAGTCGGAGGTGGTGTGCGATCGTAAGTAGTCAGCTTAACAGTAGTGTCCAAGAATCCACCCTCCATCTTCTGAACTTCCATTTCCCTAACTTCAAGCGGATAGTGGTTTTGTTCAAACGAAGACAATATTTTCTTTAGCTGCTCATACGAACTTTCAAATTGAATGATGAAAGAATGCGGTTCAGCGGCGTTTTGGTCACTTGAGCCATCTGCACTTGTCGGCACCTTAAGCGCTCCTTCATAGTCAATACGTCGGATTAGTACTCCGGCATCGGTTGCAATTGCTTCGATATCCCGGGGAACAGCAATTGTATCAACTTCATCCGGCATGTAAGTTAGAAGTCTTTTGTGGTCGTCCAAAGATACCGAATCTACTTCATTAACCAAGGTAGCGAGAGTCTGATTAACAGTCGCTACTTTCATCTTCTCTTCCTGGTAGGTAGAAATCTTGTCCTGTACATCAGAAATAGTAGCAAAAGTCGGCTTTATGTAGGTAACTGTCAGTGCGCCGGCAATGACAATAAGTGAAATCTGCGAAAGAAGACCGTAGGGAATCATATAGTTTTTGGATTAGAAGAAACCGTTTCTGTCGTACTGCTAGTGGACGTAATGGTCGTAGTGGCAATGTCTTCAGCTGGTTTCAAAGTTCCTACCACTGTCGGAACCGCCTCTGTCGGAACTTGCAATGTCGCGGTAAAAGTTATACCTGAAGCATCAGAATCTTCTTCAGTAAGCCCTTCGAGCGAGAGGTCACTTATGACCACTGAGTCGATTGCGCCGTTTCTTTCATACACTCCGCGTTGAAAGAGTGTGGAATCAAAGTTGTCAGTCGAGAGCTTAGCTGTCAGAGTTATCAAAGAGTCATCGGTCTTCTTTAGTGAAAGTTGCTCGACTGAAGCGCTTTTAACTGTCGCTTGCTCCAGAGCCGCCAGTACGGAAGCGATGGAGATACCCTTATCGAGCCTGTCTTCAGTCTGTCTCAGACGCCCGTTGAACTCGCGCACTCTCTCCATATCAGCGTCGCTAAAACCCTTGATTTCTTGACTTAAAGCATTCACCTCACTCTCTAACTGTTTTTCTATATATCTCTCGTAAAGAAATAGCCCTACCGCCGCAATAAGCGACGCAATGAAAGCGACATAAGCAACAACCGCAAGGACATGAATTTGTCTTGATGCCGTTTGTTTAGTTCGCTTCACCGGACCCTGCTTGGGAATGAAGGAGGTGGTCGGAGTATTAGGCATGCACTTATTATACGCTGTATCTCACACACTACGTGATAAACACTGTGGAAACCTTAGAGCCTATCCGCTATCTCACCACAAGCATGCCGTCCCGAACAAGAGTTTCGCATCGTCGTGTCTAAAAATTCGGCTGCAAATTGTGTATTGCTCGTCACCATATCTCGATGTGGCTCGTCGCACTACACAATCTTTGCTCAAATTTTTAACCACTTTAGATTGCGATGAGATAGCGGAGAGGCTCTTATTCAAACGCACGTACGGCAGCGCCAAGGGCGACTGAGAATGAAGGGCCAATTTCCTTGATAGTGTCTTGCATAAAAGCCGGATAGGCAACTTTGGCAAAAGGATGAGCTCGAACGACTGGTCGAGCCAAGGCTTCTTGTAGTAAAGCATCCATACCAGGAAACATCGCTCCACCACCTGATATGTACACGGCCGGGATGGAGATTTGATTGGTCGTCTCGTATTCACGTAGGACTTGATTGAATTCCTTGAAAGCGCGGTCATAACTACTGTCATGAGCCCGCTTCATCTCACTAAAATCAGGGTCTTGGTGATTAGCGTTTTGCTTCTTGATTTCGGCAGCTTCAAAATCAATACTAAGCATACTAGCAATCCGACCGGTGGCGACGGCGCCGCCGGCTCGAATACGATGAAGACGCATCAGCAGTCCGTTTTTGGACAAATACAACTTCGAGGAAGTCGCGCCAATATCGATAACCGCCATGTCAATGTCTTTAACAGAATAAAGAGCGCGAATAGCACTAAAACATTCAATTTCAGTCGGCGGTTGTTCGATACCAGCGAACTGCATAAGGGCCTTAAACCTATCAAGGGCGACATTTTGAATCGCGGCAATCAAGACACTACGCTGCGTCTTGACTGAAGCATCTTTTTTCTTTTTTGAGTCTTCTTCGGTTTCAAATTCCACCTCGGCCCAGTCGAGTGTCACTTCACTTAGTGATGCTGGAATGACTTTTCGGGCTTCAACACGTACTAATGCTGACAAATCCACATTTGGCTCAGTCTCAATTGTCACATTAGTCACAAAGCTTGAAGAGAGCGGCATAGCAAAAACGGCGTGTTTGGCACCGACCGCAGACTCGCGGATGACGTCTACGAGAGCTTCCTGCTCTTGGCTAGAGTTGAGGATGACTGATTCGCCGATTTCTTTTTTGGCGTAGGGGCCGAGTTGTAATTCACCGTAAGTAGTAAGAGTTACGATACCTTTTTTCTCTTGCAGCTCCACAACCTTAATGGAGGATGAGCCAATATCAATACCAACAACACTACTCACGCGAGCACTGCCGGTAGAAAAACTAGAAAGTAGGGCTTTCAAACCTTTCATAGTGATGATGTCCACATTCTAACACGCTACTCCGTTATACTAGAGTGTAATGCTGAATATAATCACCAGTCTGCTTGATGCGCTTTTCCCACCACGAGAGAGTGAGTTGATTGTCCGCACAGTGAACGCCTCGGCACTACCGGACCTCTATCGACCAGGCACACACCTACATACTACATACCTAAGTAATTTTCAAAACCCAAAAATTCACGCCCTGATCACGGAGAATAAGTACTACGGTAACCGCCGCGCTACTGCTCTGCTCGCAAAGCTCGTCACTCTGCATCTGAAAGACAATGATTGCGTCCTTATTCCAATCCCCCTTCACCCAAAACGTGGACGTGAACGTGGGTACAATCAAGTCACCGTCGTCTTGCAGCAATCGGGTCTGCGCACAGAAGACAAACTAATTTCTCGAACCAAGTACACACCGTCACAGACCACGCTCCAGAAAAGTGAGCGGCTCAATAATCTCAAGGGAGCCTTTTCGGTCGACGTAACTAAGTTAATGACTTACAAAGACACTCACTTTATTTTGGTTGACGACGTAGTGACGAGCGGCGCGACTTTGGCGGCGGCGCGAGCAAAGCTCGCGCCACACCTTGACCCGACCTCCACCCTCACCTGCTTAGCACTAGCTCATTAAAAGTATAAATCAAACCCCGCGCCTACAGCGCGGGACTGTTGCGGAGGACGAGTGGTGAAGTTCGGCTAATAATTATAGATGAGTGCTGATTAATTTATAAAAACATATTCCCAGTTTACGTACACCTTAAAGGCAAGAAATATCATAAATCCAAGAGTAAGCACAGCCGTAAACCAAAAACTAAAAGGATTCTTCTTTTTTCTTACACTTTTAACTAACCCTTCGTTTCCAATCATAAATTCACCAGATTTAAGACCAGTAAAAAGTCCCCGCAACAAAAAAGCTTCGAGCAAAATAAAAAGAATTAGTGTTCCAGATTTTAATGACCCGATTATAAAGGCAATGACAAATAACCCAGTCAGTAGCGATACTACCTTGAATGCCCCACTTCTATACCACCGGGTTTTATTTTTTTGAGACATTGTAATAGTGTATAAAGGTAGTCTTAATTGTGATTACTTACGTATTCTTTATAAACATTCCAGTCAGGGTCTTTCTCGGCGTAGAATTGAATTTCGTATTTTGGAAAAGCAGCTTGAATATCATCATGGAGGGTTTTGAAATCAACATTTTCTTTAGTATAAAAGACGAACTCCTTAAACTCCTGACCACCCATACCACTCACTGCCATTGCCTGAATACCCAAATCTTTTGATTCCAGTTTTTCTGTAAGTAAATCTTCGACAGCATTAAGGGCTTCATTCTCATCTTTGAGAGAGTTTACTGGAATTGCTACTCCAACTCTTATTGGATAGTCGGGGTGTCCTGTCGCTTCCTTAATACCACTATTAATACGAATAAGTGTGTAGATTTCACTATCTTTTCCTCCTTCAAGCATCGTCCAATTTTCAGGATACTCACTTATTTTTTTGTATTTCTTTTTCCCAAACATATTTGTTGATATTTATTAATAGTCGTTCTTATTTCTTCCTCCTCGAACAATCAAAGTTTCATTTTCGATACAGCCATCAGTCCCAGTTATTGGAGGCAGCATTCCAACATCCGAAAAAGTAAAGAAGTTTTCTACTTCTTCTACATTCATTCCGATAATTCTGGCAAAATTTGGAAATTCACTGCCTGGCGCACACAAAAAACAACTCACTCCTCCGAGTACATCTTTTTCTGGTTCGTCTCCAAGTTTTTGTACGAGTGCTTTCTGGCCATTTTCCATAAGAAATGAACTCGACCCAATGAAGGCACTTTCATACT
>JAYTZG010000002.1:0-5923 GCA_043742005.1 Minisyncoccota bacterium
GGGCACAGGCCAGTGGTCAAAGCATTCTTTCATCAACTCTCTTTTACCTGGAGCTATGTGGTATCAGATCCAGCAACCAACCTCTGTGCAATTATCGATAGTGTCCTCGATTTTGATTTACCTAGTGGGACCTTGAGTTACGAAAGTGCTGATGCAATTGCGGCGTATGTTAAAGATGAGGGATTGACGGTGGAGTGGCATTTGGAAACACATATACACGCCGACCATCTTTCAGCGGCTGCTTATTTGAAGGAGAAGCTTGGTGGAAAGGTGGCGATTGGTAAACATATTTCTGAAGTGCAGGGAATGTATAAGGACGTCTTTCATGTATCTGAAGAAGAACTACAAGAGGCCCAGGCTCAGTTTGATGTGTTGTGGCAGGATTTTGACACCTTCATGATTGGCTCAATTCCAGCTTTTACTTTCTATACTCCCGGGCATACCCCAGCAGATGTTGTGTATGGAATTGGCGATGCATTATTTGTTGGCGATTCACTCTTTATGCCGGACTTTGGCAGCGCCCGCTGCGACTTTCCTCGAGGGAGCGCAACATCTCTCTATGATGGTGTGCAAAAAATCTACACCCTACCCGATGAGATGCGGATGTTTATGTGTCATGACTATTTGCCAGCAGGGGAGGAAGGTCGTACTGACTATCGATATGAGACATCAGTAGGTGAGCAAAAGCGTTCTAATATTCATTTGCGTGAAGGGGTAAGTAGGGAAGAATTTGTGCCGTTGCGCGAGTCACGCGATAAGACCTTGTCGCTCCCGGTGTACATGATCCCTTCGCTACAAGTGAATGTCCGAGCGGGACAAATTCCACAAGAGCATGGAACACCGATGCTACGGCTACCAGTGAATAGTATCTTCTCTGAGTATCCAAAAAAGTAACAAAATAAAATGACGGCCTAGGGCCGTCATTTTATAATTTTTGAGAGAAATTCTACTTTAGTTTTGAGCGGCGCAAAAATGCTGGTACGGCTCCCCAATCATCCTCATCCTCGGTTTCTTCTGTGGGATCCACTGGACGTGGGTCACGCTTGGGGATGTCGCTGTGAATGGCACTTGGAGTTGGCTGCGGGGCAGCTTCAGCTACACGAGTCTCTTCAACTTTCCGGGTGGGTAGTGAGTTGAAAATCTTACCGCGCATTGTCGGTTCAGTGTCTTCTACTTCTGGTTCCGTATCGGCCTGCATTGGTGCACGACGAGCGATGTGGGTGCGTTGACCGGTTACAGACTCTTCTGGGAAGCCGGTAGCAATAACAGTTACTTTGATTTCATTCTTCTTTAGCTTGTCATCTTTGATAGCACCGAAGATTACTTTGGCGTGTGAGTCGATTGATTCGGTAATTACACGTGCTGCGTCCTGAATTTCGAGCATTCCGAGATCGTCACCACCAGCGATGGCGAAGAGTACACCTTTAGCTCCAGTGATAGAGACTTCAAGGAGTGGGGAATTGATAGCAAGCTTAGCTGCTTCTTCAGCGCGCTTCTCGCCTGAGGACACGCCAACACCCATGAGAGCTGAACCAGCATTTTCCATAACTGAACGGATGTCAGCGAAGTCGACATTGATGATACCAGGCATAGTGATGAGGTCTGAGATACCCTCTACTGCTTGCTTGAGGACGTTGTCACATTGCTCAAAGGCGCCACGAACAGTTACTTCCTTATCAACAATCGCCAAAAGCCGGTCGTTGGGAATGATAATGATAGCGTCCACTTCTTTCTTCAGTTCTTCGATACCCTGCATCGCGAGTCGCATGCGTTCTTGTCCTTCAAAGAGGAAAGGCTTGGTCACAACACCTACAGTGAGTGCACCACTATCGCGAGCGATTTTGGCGACAATTGGTGCAGCACCGGTTCCGGTGCCACCACCCATACCACCTGTGACGAAGATCATGTCTGAACCTTTGATGGCGTTGGCGATTTCTTCTCGAGTTTCTTCGGCAGCACGACGACCCATATCTGGGTTACCACCAGCTCCAAGACCACGGGTTAGATTCTTTCCGACGTGGATTTTTTTCTTCGCGAGTGAATGATGTAGGTCTTGCGAGTCACTGTTGATAGCGATGAATTCTACACCCTTCACTTTTGAATTCACCATGTAGTTGACCGCGTTGTTTCCTGAACCACCAACGCCCACTACACGAATACGTGCGAAAGACTCAACGTCTGATTTAATTTGTTCCATACTGAAAATTACTTTGTATTTGTTCTACATTACCCACCCCTGAGCACGTGTAGCTGATAACAGGAGTATCATACACGCGTAAAAAACATCTGTCACTGGATTGACATTTCCGTGTTTCGTGCGATTGACGATTCTGATTTTAATGGCTTTTAAGCGCTTGAAAAATACTTTGAGATTAGGTGAGCTATGGGACGGAACCCACAGTGCAAGACTCATTGAGATATTTTGAGTGAAGCGAATAAATATCCAATTAGTGGACAGCTTCTGTAAGAAGAAGGAGGAAAGTAGTACTAATGAATTGTAAGCATTGGACGCGTCCAGGAATTTGCGGCGGGCTAAAGCCGCAAATTCGGACGTAAATTCGAAATAGTCGCTACGCTCGTTTTCTCATTTATTACGGTAGGAACTGGGAGAGCCAGGTTAGTAGATTGTGCTTCGTGTGTTTGACGATACCGATGGTAGAAGTTTCTTCGGTGTCGCTGGCGCCCCACATACAGAGTCCGTAGGCGACGGCCCAAGAGGCCTCTTTTACTTTGATGTTCTTGCCAATTTCTAGGGCAGCGGTACGAGCCGGTAGTTCTAGAGTGTTCTTGGCTGCATCAACGGCTTGGAGGAGATTGGCTCCGCCGCCAGTTAGGATTACTCCGGCTGGCAGTAGTCCGTCGCGCTTAATCTTTTTGAGGTGGGCATCGATAAGGCCAAAGATGTTCTTGAGTCGTTCGGCGATGATTTCGTCCACGCGTTTTTTTGAGAACGTCGCGCTGGTCATGGCGCCACGTTTAATCTTCTCGGCGTCTTCAAGGGTGATACGAAGTCCAAGGGCGAGGTCGTTTGTGATATCACTAGATCCAACCGGGAAGATTTTTACGGAGATTGGTGTCGATTCCTCAAAGACAACAATTGAGGTGGTTTCCGCACCGACATTTACCAGTACGCAGCCAGCGCGTTTCTGAGCTTTGGACAGAAGTACGAAACTAGCGGCTAGGGGGGAGGCAATAACGTCTTCTACATAAATACCCAATCCTTCGATGGTCTTGATAAGGTCGCTGACGTGCTGCTCGTAGGTGGTAATGAAAAGGCTATCTACTTCTAGTTTGGTGCCCTTGAGGCCCTGTGGTCGCCCTAGGACCTCGTTACCGTCGATAGAGTAGCGTAGAGGGATACCGTGGAGGATGCGGCGGTTGGGGATGCGGTCGAGAATACGTTCTTCGCTGTCACGCATGAGTTTGTCGACGTCGGCGGTGGTGACTTCAGAGTCGGCCCGGCTGGGAATGATTTCACCGTGAGAGTACATTTCTTCAAGCCCGATACTGCCGATGGCAATATGGGCTCGTTTGACAGTCAGCCCAGCCGCTTTTTCGGCCTGTACGACGGCGCTCTTGATGCTACGAGCCACGTCTGCTTCATGCATGATGTAGCCACTGCGCAGGCCTCGGCTCTCAGCTAGACCAGTTCCAATTATCTCTGGCTTGGCATTAGGACCACCATTTCTTGGTAGACGCGCAATAGCCACCTTTACATGGAAGGTTCCAACATCGATACCAGTGATAATGTGATCTGACATTTAAAAGAAATTAAGTGATTTTGAATTGTTTGACGTACTTCTGCTCCAACTTGTCCATTGTATCCCCATGGTCGTGGCCTTTCAAATGGACACAGCCGTGGATAAATAAATAAGCGATGTAGCCGTCGACCGAGAGGTTAAAATCTTTCGCCTCTCGCTTCGCCACTTCCGGGCAAATAATGATTTCACCAGTCGTGCCATCAAGCGGAAAGGAGAGTACGTTCGGCACATAATCTTTCTTGCGATAGGTCTGGTTGAATCTCTTTGCGCGAGCCGGTCCGACAAAACTTAGCGATAGGAGGTAGCTTTTACCAAGAACAGCGTTCTTCATAACCTCGTACGGCCAGACGGGGTAGTGTTTTACAGTAGCTGAAATGGAAAAGGTAGTCATGTATGTGTTTCTTATTATACACGGCCGCTTAGACTGGATGAGGCGTTAATAACGTTCTTTGGGAGTTATCTAGTATTTTTCTAGAGAAACAAAAACCGCCGGCGGATGCCGGCGGTTTTTGTTTCTTAACGACGTGAGCGGTGTTCTTGGACCTTTCCAAGCTTGACCATCTTTTCGTAGGTGTCGCGCTTGTCGAGCTTCTTGAGCTTGGCAAAACGTTGGACGTTTCGACTCTTGATACGAGTGAAATATCGGCCACTACGCACCTTTGGAATGATGCCTGCGCCTTGTACGCGCTTGGTAAAACGGCGAATCACGTTCGCACTGCTTTCGTTGTTATTTTTTGTTACTTCAACATTGGTAGCCATATGTGGGCATGAGAATACCATGTGCCACCTGATTCTGCAAGGCTTTTTAGGCCGCGACGGGGTTTTGCTTTTTGAGCTTTTTGACGAGGACACTCTGGTCGACGAATTCTTGGTTACTTTGCTTCAAATCTCGCAAAATGACAGTGTTTTCAACGAATTCCTTCTGACCCATGATAAGAGCGTAACGGATACCGCGATTCTCAGCGTCTCGAAGTTGGGCGGAGAGAGAGTCGCTCGCTAGGTTGTGTATGACGGGGATGCCAGCGAGGCGCAGTTCGTCGATAATCATCAAGCTGCGTATCTTGGCTCCAAAACCAAGATGAATGACGTACACAGACGGAATAGATGTTTTGTGACGTGGGACCCGAGCCGGAGTTTTACTGTTTTTGAACACCGCTACCGCACCTACAGCTGCCGCCTTACTCCTGGTGTTGCGTTGGACGAATTCATTGAAGCGTCCGCCACGAATAGAGAGTGGCACAGCGACACCATCTTCATCAGGAATGTCGATTGAGAAAATAGCATCAGAGTAGTACTCGTGGTGACCGAGCATTTTTGGATCGATTTCGTAAGGAGTTTCACTCATATCGAGGTATTCGATGATTTCTCTAAAGTGCTTGCGACTACCGTCACTCAAGAATTCCAGGGTGTTGGGGGAGCGCGTTCCGAGTTCGTGACCTTGCTCAACGAGGTGCGAGAGGGCAGATAGAGGGTGTTCCTTCATGAGTTCGCGCGCGGCCGGTGGCATATGGTCAAGACGCTTCTTGAGGTAGTTGGTGATTTCACGAGTGTACCGTGTGACGGAGTCGCGGTCGCCAAGAGAGTTGATACGTACGGTGTGTTCGGTGTGTCCAAGTTCGCTCGCCAGGGCGCGTGATACTTGAATGAGAATGGCTTCGGCGATACTGCGTTCTACATTAAATATATGAAAGGAGACAGCCACTTCACCAGTGCGGGGCATTTGTTCGATAGTGTAGAGAAGGACGGGTTCTTCTAGGGCGTGCAGCTTCTCTTCACAGTAAGCGATGACGCCATTACTTAGGAGACCACCATGAGAGTCGATTTTTTTGTTGGTCGCAGTAATGCTGTGCGGGAGCGCTACTGTACATTCTTTACACACAGGATGTTTTTTGAGTTGGTCGACAGTCTGAAAACCAAAATGCTCAGCAGTCTGGTGGGCGATCTTCAAAAATTCAGTTGGTGTGTATGACATGAAAGTATGATTTACGACTCACTAATAACAACAGGGTCAGCTACGCCAGGCAGGTAATCGACTACGCTCGGCGGGAAGAGTCGCATCCAGGCACGGCCGACGATTCGTTCTTCTTGTAGAACGCCCCAAGTGCGGGAATCAGAGCTTTCGTCTCGGTTGTCTCCCATGACGAAGTATTCGCGGCCACCAA
>JAYTZG010000003.1:0-5901 GCA_043742005.1 Minisyncoccota bacterium
CTGGGTTCCCTTTCCGCTTCCTTGTGGGCCAATAAAAATTACTGTGAGTGCGCGCATGACTTACGAAATAAGATAATTAAAAACTTGTTGCTTCACTTCTTCAGTCGACAAATTGCCGTCAATGTCTATCAGTGTACCCTTTGTACGGAAGAATTCTATCGACTTGCTGGTATAGGTATGGTATTCCTCTAGGCGTTTTTCTACTGATTTTGGGGTATCTACCGCGTCCCTAGCCCGTCTTGCGCTGCGGGCTCGAACTTCATCGTCGCTGATTTCAAGGTGGAAGACAACGTATGGGCGATGTACCCAGTGGTGAATCTCATGGAAAAGCTCCGCTTCGTTTGGTTTCTTGGCCACACCTTCAAAAACAATCCGCGTATCCGGAAAGTCCGAAACAATTGCTCCAGTCATCCAGAACGACGCCACCCACTCCGGCATGAGATAGCCGTTTTCGTAGGTTTCCTTCATCTGCATGCCAAAAGGAGTAGGTAGCTGCGTGGTAGCACGCATCTTGTCACCGTTTGAGTAGAGTGTACCGCCAAACGCGTCCAACACGTTGTGAGCCTGTGTCCCCTTACCGGAAGCTATTTTTCCCATAAAGGCAACGCTCTGAAACTTGGTTGTATATTCCATAAGTCCCCCGAGAGTACCAACTTTTTAGAGCTTGCGCAAGAATATGGTATTCTTTGAACACATGAAAAGAAAGCATATTATTACCATTTCTGGCAAACCTGGCAGCGGTAAATCCTCCACCGCTGATCGAGTAGCGGAACTACTTGGCTACACCCGCCATTCCTCTGGCGATATGGTCAGACGAGTACTCGCCAGAGAAGGAATGAGTCTCGGAGAATACAATCGTCGCGCCGCCGACGAACACGACCTGGATGATAAAGTCGACGAGGAACTTCGTACCCTCCGAAATGCTAAAGATGTAGTGATTGACTCCAGACTGGGTTTCTACTGGATTCCTGAGTCCTTTAAGGTATATCTTGACTTGGATTTGGAAGTCGCCACTGTGCGCATCTTTAAAGATGCTGTGAATAACAAGAAACGCAGTGACGCTGGCGAGGGCGGCTCGTCGCTGCCTGACGTGGCTCGTAAGGTAAAGGAACGCATGCAAGACGAACAAAACCGTTTCCGCTCTCTGTACGGCATTGATCCATACAGCACCAAACACTTTGACCTGGTAATCGACACCTCTCGCCACGACCCACAGACCGTCGCCATCACCGTCTTCGACACCTTCCGCGATTGGCTAGACTCCGAAACCTGGGAACCCAAACACAGCTCCGTCCCAATGGGATATTCGTATAAGAATCAATACTAGGTATTAAAACCGCACGAAAAAATCCGCTCTCAAGAGCGGATTTTTTCGTATTTCTTGTAAGTAGGGGATTTTTCTTAAATTGCCTGAGATGTGAGGTGGACGAGGAAAATATTTCGAGCCGTACTCCTTGTACGGTGAGAAATATTTTCCGAAATCCAACGAAGCAGATTGGGTGATTTTAGGAAAATTCTAGTACTCGCGGAGGGAAATCTGGGCATCAAGACGGCGCAAGATATCCAACACCACATTCACCACAATCAGTACGGCTGTTCCACCGATAGCAAGGGCGGCGACTCCGGTGAGGATTTGCATCCCTACTGGAAGGACAGCGATAAATCCAAGGAAGATCGCACCGACTAGCGTCAAGCGAGTTACCACGTTACCGAGGTACTCAGCGGTACTATTGCCCGGGCGGATGCCGGGAATGAACGCACCGTTGCGCTGAAGATTCTTAGCCATCGCATCTGGATCGAAGGTAACCGCGGTGTAGAAGAAAGTGAAGAGGAACACCAGAACAAAGTAGGTAATCCCGTAGGCTACTTGGTTATTGATGAAGCCAGTCACAATCTCATTGGCTCGTGGTACCCAGGGCAAATTGAAGGCTGAGAGAATATTCAATACCATTTGCGGGAAGAGGATAATCGAGAGGGCAAAGATGATTGGAATCACACCGGCTTGGTTGAGACGAAGTGGCAGGAATGACGAAGTGTTGCCGTAGTTCTTACCGCCGCGACTTTGCTTGGCGTAGGTCACCGGAACCGGTCGTTCGGCTTCGGTCATGTAGACCACCGCAAAGACGATACCGATAGCCACGAGGACGAAGCCAATGTACAGCGGAAGCTGAGCTGGATCGTAGGTGTAGGCAAGTTGACTGATGGTAGCCGGGAAACTAGCCACAATACCAGCGAAGATAATTATGGATACACCGTTTCCGATACCGTATTCAGTCGCCAGTTCACCAATCCACATCAGAAGGACTGAACCGGTCACGATGAGAATAACGTTAACAGCGAAGTCAAAGGTTGAGAGGCCAGTAATAACTCCCTGACTCTGAAGTAGAGTGAGGAATCCAAAGCCCTGCAAGATAGCCAGTGGCAGAGTAATCATACGACTGTACTGGGTGAACTTGGCACGGCCAGCTTCACCTTCTTCGCTGTACATACTCTTAAGTTGCGGTGACATCACCGTCAAAAGCTGCATGATGATAGAGGACGTAATAAACGGTCCTACCCCCAGCATCACAATCGACAAGTTCGCCAGTCCTCCACCTGAGAAGATGTTTAAGAGTCCGAGGAATTGGTTGTTCGCAAAGAATTGTTCAAGGACAGCTTGGTCAACGCCTGGAATTGGGATTGCGGCGAGCGCGCGGAATACTACAAGGGCTCCAAGAACGAACAAGACGCGATTACGAATTGCTGGTTCGGTGAAGATAATCTTGAGTTTGTGAAAAAAAGTCTGCATATAGGCGTAATGCTAGCGTTTATTTCACACTTCCGCCAGCCTTTTCAATCTTGGCCTTAGCTGAGGCAGAAATCTGACAACCTTCTACGTTGATTTTCTTGGTGATTTCACCAGTTCCGAGAATCTTGACGACTGGAGCCTTTCGGCGAACAGTTGAGATGACTCCGGCTGTGACCAAAGTATTTGGTGTAACAGTTGCGCCATTCTCAAAGGCGGCTTCGAGCTTCGTGAGGTTAACTCCGACCGCGCGTACGCGTTCTTCGTTTACTGTCTGTGCTCGGTTTTTACCGTGACCACGGAGCTTTGGAATCTTCTTAATGAATTCGAGCATTTCTGAACGAGTACTGTTACCAGTACGTGCAGTTTGTCCCTTGTGTCCGCGACCAGACATCTTTCCTCGCTTTCCACCACGTCCGATACGCTTGGCGCTCTTCTTTGGAGTTAACGGCTTAAGTTCGTGAAGTTGCATATTATGAAACCTTCTTAAGTTGCTTAAGCGCTTCGACAGCGGCGCGAGCGTTGTTAAGTTTGTTCTTACTGCGAGAGAAGATTTTGGCAGTAATATCTTTTACTCCTCCCATTTCAAGTACAGTACGTACAGATGAACCGGCGACAAGTCCACGACCTGGTGCTGGCATCATCATCACTTCACTGGACGCGTACTTTACGTGTGCATCATGTGGAATGTGTCCGTCTTGGTTCATTGGGATAGTAATCATGTGACGCTTGGCGTCACGGACGGCCTTTTCAATAGCTAGCTGTGTGTCACCGGCCTTGCCGATACCAACACCCACCTTACCCTTCTTATCTCCAATCACCATGGCGACTGAGAAGCTGAAGCGACGACCACCACCCATCACGCGAGTCACGCGACGAATACTGATAATCTTTTGTTCGAATTCTGGACGAACGCGTTCCGGACGAGCTTGGCGACGGGGGCGGCGATCATTACGATTACCACCAGCACCTCCTGCGCGACGATCACCACCACGACCTTGGTATGGTCGGCGAGCCGCAGTTTCACCAGCCGGTGCATCGGTTGTAGTTGCCACTGTCGGCACTACTGCTTCTGAAGTTGGTACTTCAGTTGTAGCTTCCTGCTGTTTTGTTTCTGACATTTTGTTAAATGTTTAGATTAAATAATTTTTGTTTTTCGAGTTCCGTGGGCATTTGGCTTCCAGTTCTTTAAACTAGTCCCCCGGACTAATTTAAAGAACGGCTCTTCGTACAATCGCTAGATTTAAAAGAGTAAACTCTTTTAAATCTAGCCAGTACTCAGGCCTAAAACTTAAGACCTCCCTCTCGGGCAGCGTCAGCGAGTGCCGCAATACTCCCTTGATAACGGTTTCCACCTCGGTCGAAGACGACTTCTGTGATTGAAGCGGCTTTGGCCTTGGTTGCAATAGCAACGCCGACCGCCTTAGCTTTTTCGACTCCTGTACCAGCCTTTTCCTTGCGAGAATCAGCAGCAGCGAGTGTCTTTCCAGCTACGTCATCGATAAGTTGTGCGTAGATAGCCGTGTTACTGCGAGACACCGCCAAACGTGGACGAGCTGCAGTACCAGAGATCTTAGAACGAAGACGCTTGTGGCGCACTTCACGCATATGCACTTTGTATTGTGATTTTTCCATACAGTATGTTTATGCCTAAGAGGCTTTCTTACCTTGCTTACGAATAATGAATTCACCTCGGTACCGAATGCCCTTCCCTTTGTATGGTTCTGGCTTCTTTACCTTGCGAACGTTAGCTGCAAATTGGTTTAGTTGTTCGAGATCTGGACCCTTAAGCGTGATCACTCCCTTTACCACTTCAGCTGAAATAGCTGAAGGAATAGCGATAATCACTGGGTGTGAGAATCCAAGGTTCATGAAAAGGTCAGTACCTTTTACTTCAGCTCTAAATCCTACTCCTTCGATTTCGAGGACCTTTTCAAATCCTTCAGTTACTCCCTTGGCCATGTTGCGCACGTGCGCAGCGTAAGTACCCCAGAGAGACTTAGCGAGGTCGGTGGTTCCTGGAATCACAGTAAGTACATCTCCTTCAATGTTGAACGTCACGTCATTTCGAATTGGGCGAGATAGTGTCGCCTTTGGACCTTTTACAGTCAGCATTCCTTCTTCCGCAGTGATAGTTACACCAGCTGGGATTTGAAATGGCATTTTTCCTAATCGAGACATAACAATTACCAAATAATGAACAATTGCTCGCCACCAACCTTCTTCGCCACGGCTTCCTCGTTTGTGAGGATACCAGCTGGAGTTGAAAGGATCATGTGCCCTTGTCCAAACTTAACGGGGTGAATATCGACGACCTTGGTGTATAGACGACGACCTGGCTTTGACACTCGCTTTACGCCGCGGATCTTGTGAGAACCACCTTCGTACTTAAGAGTTACTTCCAAAGTCTTGTCTTGAACACGCTTGCCGTGTTCAGTTGCTGCTGCAAGGTAACCTGCATCAACGAGCTTCTTTGCCACACTGTGACGGAGCTTTGAGTACGGTACTGATACCGTAGCCTTCTGCACCGCGCCAGCGTTCTTGAGGCGGATAATGAAATCGCCAATAGTGTCGCCTACCATGATGATTTTCTTACGCCTGGGATAAGACCTTCATGTGCCAATTCGCGGAAGCAAATTCGGCAAGCATCAAAGTCACGCAAGTATCCGTGTCCTCGGCCGCAAAGCTTACAACGACGGACAACACGCGATTTAAACTTGGGTGTACGTTGTGAACGTACAATCAATGCCTTTCGTGCCATCTTGTTATATATTTAGATTTTGGAATCGTATCACCTAGAATTGGTGACGTATCCCCTGATAAATCCAGCGAATGCCCCTGCGGCACTTGCTTTCAACGGTGACCAAATGTCCACCCGTCATGCCCGCTACAATACCAGAAAACGCATAAATAGCAAGTGAAATGGGCATAGTTCACGAAGTAAACACAGCCCTTGCATTTTTGCAAAAATGTTCTATTGTAGCTCGGAGACCACCCGCTCTTTAGGAGGTAAATTTGAGTAAAAATGAAACCGTTGGCCGTGTAATCGCTGGTCTAGAACTGATTGCCGGCGCTATCGCGGTTGGTGCCATCATAGCAGAAGCGATTAGGGAGAT
>JAYTZG010000004.1:0-5838 GCA_043742005.1 Minisyncoccota bacterium
CGCCCTTGGAGTAAGAATCCCCTCACGGGGATTCTTGCTTAGTGGGTGGTAGTCGGACGGAAACACGAGCACTCTATTAGATGTAGTGATTCGCTAGCGAATGATTCCTTTATCTTTAAGATAGTCGCTAGTTAGAATTGGTTGGTCAGTTAGATTTTTTGACATGACTACTTCGGCGGTGGCCAGGAGGTGATCGCCGCCCACTTCGAGCAAATCGGATATATCAAGTTCCATAAATCCAGCGCAGTCTTTCAGATACGGCAAACCTTTATGATAGGCGACGGGGTGGTGCTTCGAGACTTTGGCGATTTTATCAACTGAATTACCCGACTGTCTTCCGCAGGTATGAACGATGTCGACATGATCAACTGTGAGGAGCTGCAGTAATGCTCGGGGTTCGTGTTTTAGATTTTGTAGTGTCTTTGTATGGTGATAGACCGCCAACAGCATAATCTTTGGTTGCATCGAAATACTGGTTACGTATGCGCAAATATTCATGTTGCCATTGCCGTCTTTATCGATAGTACTAAGACTCCACATAGCGAACGAGGGACGATTCCATAACTTTCTCATACCACTATTCTACTCCTTTGCGGGCTTTCACCAAACGTCACTTCTCGGGTGTATACTATATATGTTAATCCATAACGAACACTACTATGAAAAAAGCTATACAATTTGTCTTTTCATTGGTCGCGATGCTTATTGGTCTCTATACACTCTTTAATCACATCTGGCTCAGTCCTACGTCGCTGCTGGGACTAGCCGTCTTACTCTTGGGATATTTGCACTTCATCCCGTTTTGCCCGATTTATCGGACGTTTTGTAAGGACTTGTAAAAAAAGCGAGCCGAACTTCGTTCGCTTCGCTTTTTTATATTTTTAAACATTCGCGCACTTGTTGTAGTACGTCCTTTGAATTTTGATGAGTCAGCAACTGCTCGGCCTCCTCTAGACTGCACCACCGAAGTCCGGCTACTTCACGTGGTTGAGTAATATTAGTGTCAGTGTTTTTGCAGTATCCAATATAGTAGTCGACGGTTTTTTCGATTCGCTCGTTATCATGCACAAAAGAATACTCGACCGAAAAGACCTCCCTTCCATTTAGCGTCACTTCAGATACACCAGTCTCTTCGTGCAGCTCACGAAGCGCAGCAAAAAGCGGTGTCTCCTCCTCTTCAGCATGACCTTTAGGAAAAATCCAAAACCGGTCGCCGCGATAAGAAATCTGGTGAACTAAGAGGACTTTCCAAACGTTTCCATCTTTATAAAGAGGCACCACTCCGTAGGCACGATCTTGTTTGGTTTCCATGAGGTTAATTATACAGGAAATAAAAATGCACCCTGGAGCTAGCTCCAGGGTGCGAAGTTCTTTTGTGCGTAACAAACCTTGGCAAGATTCACGCCGCCGCGACCAACTCGAGAGCTGGTCTTTGGTGGAGTTGTCCCGCTTTGGTAATGAACTCACGAATCAGTGGGTAGATTTCGTTTACGTATTTACTTCCACTGAACATGCCGTAGTGTCCGACACCTTCGATGAGCTTGTACTGCTTTCTTTTAGTCGACAGCTTTGTGCACATCTCGAGTACCGCTTGCGTTTGTGGGCCGGGACAGAAATCGTCCTTCGACCCAGCTATCGCTAGTAGGTCAAGATCGGTTATGGCCCGAAGATCGACCAGTTCCCTTTTGACCTCAAGAGTACCCTTCGGCAGTTGGTGGTTGAGGAATACGGAGTCCACCGTCTGCAGGTAGAAGGGTGCGGTCGCTGGCATCACGGCAAAGTATTCTCGGTAGAAATTGAGGATTTTGGCAACTGTCTCCTCGTCCTCACTCCAGTGAGCCTTAATATACTGCTGCAATCTCTTGACGTGAGATGTTGGATTCGCCAAAATAAACCCCGTCAACTGTAAGTGCCCCGGGTAGACCTTGCGTCCACGGCCAGGAAACTGTGACGGAACTGGGTGAATGCACACCAACTCAAACAACCAAAGCGGAAGCTTTGAGACCGAACTGAGGAGACTAGGGCTAGCCCGAGTGTCCATAGGTGCAGCCATTACCGTCAGCGATTTTGGCTGATACGGTGACTTCCTTTGGGCCATCCGAGCAATCGCTGCCAAGACGGCTGGGCCCGGTTGGCAGACAGCCAGCACGTGCGCTTCGCCTTTTTTACCGAGATACTCGAAGAAGTCCTCACATTGGATGACGTAATCATCAAGATCGAACTCTCCTTTTTCTACCGGAATGTAGCGGGGATCTTTCCAGACCACCACGTATTTATCGAAGTCCTGGAGCGACGTACTGACGGTTTCCGTCATGAGCGTTGCAAAATGTCCCGAGAGAGCAGTGACCAGTACGACGATTGGCCGATCGGGGGCTCCGGTCTTGAAGTGGATGAGCTGGGCGAAATCTGAGTCCAGCACAACCACTTGCTCAACCGCATGTGGCTGTCCGGCGCTGTCATTTACCACCGCAATGTCGAAGACCGGTTGCGTATAAGGGTTGGTCAAGTGGCGACAGACGTTTGCCGTCGTATTGAGCGCCTTCCAGCCAATTTGTTTTCGCCAAAGTGGCGGTAATTCAGCGACTATTTTTTCGGTCTGCGTAGCTGCCCAATTGGCGGGCAACTTCACGCACAACGTGGTCCAGTGCTGGACCTCACTCAAGAAGGTTTTGAACATGATAGTTCCTTTCAATGTCGATGAACATGGAGCGAAAAAGTTCCGCTATACCTTACTAAGCATAGCACCACAAACCAGGTAATTATTCTTATGGGGTGCGCAAATAAGCCGATGTCTTTCTTTATTTGGAAGATGATTATATGAGGGATAATATGCGTTGGACGCAGGTTACTAAGTGTTCTCGGTAGCTGCGCTACCTGTGAGCACTAAGTACCTGCTGTCCCGCCTCAGCTGTTTTCAGCTTTAGGAAAAAGCTGAAAACATGCCTCCGGCCCACCAAAGCGCACGCAAGCAAAGCAGTTTGCTTGCTAAAACAAAAGACTACTCACAAGGAGTAGTCTTTTGTTTTACGCTTTGGTGCCCAGGAGAGGACTTGAACCTCCACGGGTTTCCCCACACGCACCTCAAGCGTGCCTGGCTACCAGTTACAGCACCTGGGCAATCAGGGATTATCCTGCCGCGTGCAGTATAGCTAATATTTTTTTAATTTTCAACTTTTTTCGGGTTAGGCTCAGAGCCCTGGGATAATACATTTTGTCCCATAGTTTTAGAGAGTCTTGTTTGGCAAAGCGTAGTTGAAATACAGTGCCGTTTTTTGCAGTAACTATATGCCCTTGCACCATAAGCCGCTCAGCTATTTCATGACGCAACCAATCAACGTGTTCTCTGCTGGCAGAGACAAAAATGGTATAAAACATAAAACTAGATTTCCAGCGCTTGTCCCAATATGAGAATACACAACCGTCACCATCCAAATGGCCACGTAAAAAATCGAAGAAGAATTCTGGTGGAAGGTCAACCCTACCGATAATCTTAGTCTTATTTGGGTAAATGCCCACTTTCTGTAAAAAGCTACTGAAAAGTGTGTCGCTAAACTGAAGTCGTGTCACGTCTTGCTTAGTATATCCCGAGCGAGTATGTGAGATAGGGACTTTGATATGAAGTGCTTTCATAAAATTATTCAGCTGCTCTTCATCCTTCGAAACTAGGGTGACGTGTCTACCGTCCTTGGACACAGAACCATCGGTCACTAAAAGTCCCAGGGCATAGGCAAAATTGGCTGACCATACGATTTTAACTTTTCCTTTTGGTTTTGGACCACGCTGCCCCATCACTATAGTATATCATCCTCAAGTATATAGCGTCTACCTATTTATTTTAGGTTTCAGACAGTTTACATATCCTTAGTGGGACTCTGCCCACTTTTCTGGATCACCAACAAATGTGACGACTCTTTGGTGGATCTCTGGCCGTGTCACCAAGACGGTTGGGCGCGATTGTATATCATCGCCGTACAACGAGATGATTGGACCATCATATAACTCCCACTTGCCTTCTCTCCACACACTGACACTTCCGCCACCAGCTCGGACGAGGAGCAATCCTGCCACTTGGTCCCAAGCGTTTGCCATTAGCTGTAAAAAACCATCAATTCTACCGACGGACACAAAAGCATACTCAAGTAGTGACGAATGATAATGCCCAGATTTTCCAAACTCTTGATAAAGCGCTCGCGACAAATTCTGTCTCGCTGGGCTTACCCATTCCCCGCTAGTACTGGAACCACTTACAGTTATAAGCAGCCGACTACCGACTGGATGGGCCAGGGAAGATCGAATCTCTCCATTCTCATACAGTGCCTGACCACCCTGGGTGGAAAATGTTTGCCGACTAATTGGATTATGAATCACGGCAAATGATCCCTCCTCGACTGACCCGACTCGAGCTGCAGTAATGGCGAAAAAAGGTATCTTTCTCACAAAGTTGTCAGTGCCGTCGATTGGATCAATAATCCAGACAAATCCGCTGGTGCCAGATACTAACCCGTCCTCTTCACCATAAATACTGTCGTCAGAAAAAAGTTCAAGAATATGAGACCGCAGCTGACGCTCAATAGCCAGATCAATGTCGGTGACAACCGAACCGTCATACTTTACGGAGTTGGCGGCTGAGTTTTGGTAAAAATAATTTCGAGCGAGATCAGACAGCTCGCCTTCGACATATGAAGTGAGTGTTTGAAACTTGGTTTCTATATCTATCATGGCGGTATAATGACATGTAATGAAAAAGAAAGCGAAAAAGCGAAAGCGGGTTGTTCTTTTAGAGGTCGACCTGTTTGATGATCCCAAAAACAAGTACTTTGCTTTTGCGAACACTATCTTGGCGTTAATGACCTTGGTATCGGTGGCCGCTATTGCGCTTGAGACCGTCACATCATTCCAAAAATACCATCTTATATTTAAAGGAATTGAATGGACCGCGGTAGTGCTCTTTTCAGCAGAGTATATCGCGCGGTTAACTACAAACAAAAAACCTGTCCGTTACATCTTTAGTTTCTTTGGTCTCATTGACCTAATCGCCATCGCCCCGTCTTTCCTAGGAATGAGTAACTTGACCTTCCTTAAGTCAGCTCGGACGGTGCGTATCATCCGCCTCCTTCGTATGGTCAGACTGGCCAAGGTCTCTCGTGCTAAGGACAAAGAGAAGGCCGCTAAGTCTGTCTACAAAATCAACTTGGAAATATATTTCCTTACACTTACTCTAGCAGTACTCATCCTCGGCTGTCTTTTCTACATATTTGAACACGGCATGAAAGATGCTCGTGACATTCCATCTGGTATGTACTGGGCCCTAAAAGCGATTCTAGGTGGCGTTTCCTACCCACAAGCCACCACGCTCGGTGGCACAGTTACATTAATACTTGCTAGATTCACTTCGATGATTCTTTTAGGCATGATGATGAGTCTCGTTGGAACGATGATTCGAAAAGCCCTGATTGGTTCAGAAAAAGACGACAAATAAAAAAGCCGGTCACATTGACCGGCTTTTTTATTTGAGATTATTATTTTACTTCTTCTGTTACTTCAGCTACCTCAGGAGTTTCGACAGCGGCTTCTGGAGCAGCTTCTTCAACAACTTCCGGTGCTACTTCTTCAACTGGAGTTTTAGCGGCTTGGGCGGCAGCGGCAGCTTCGGCCGCCTTGGCGTCTTCCTCAGCTTGCTTTACTGCGGCTGCTTCTTCAGCTTCTTTAGCGGCAATTTCTGCTTGTTTCAATTCTTCAGCATCACGAGCAGCGACAGCGATCCCTGATTCGGTAGACATTGAGACGAGGTTCATGCGACGCATTTGACGACGAACTTCACGAGCTACCTTTTCACGG
>JAYTZG010000005.1:0-2368 GCA_043742005.1 Minisyncoccota bacterium
TGTAAACAAAATAAAAAATTCCCTCAATACAGTTTCGCCGTTCATAAAGGCTACGGCACAAAATTACATCGAGACATGATTGTGGCACATGGTTTTACACCTCTACACCGAAAGTCCTATTGCAAAAATATCAAAATTCAGTAGGGTAGAGCAGTTCCCAAGTGGAACAAGACCAAATCAGAGGAGTTCTTTTATGAATACGAGTGAGGGACAGTTCAAGGTAACTGTTGAATGCCGCAGTGCTGAAGCCGCACAACGTGCCGCTAACAAGCTGCAGGGCTTCACCAGAAACGTCACGAACGTCATCGTCAAAATCGTCGGGAATATTGTCTACATGACCTTCAGTGCGATTAGTTCGCACAGTTTGACCATTTTAGGGTCCATCCAGGACCTTCTGGGTATGTTGTACAAGCCGTCGATTTCACCCGTTACTTAGCGGTTTGTGTTTGGGCCAGCGCTTCGCGCTGGCCCTTGTTATAAAAATGGACGATAAAGAAATTTTAGAAGAATTTGCTTTCTGTGTATACACAGGGTCATGGCACAAAAGCGCATAGGCAAGCTATCATTAGGTAGGACATGCCTACTAAAGATGGGTAGTCCCATTGTCAAAACCTTACCACGTGGTAGGGTTACAGCTTCCGCTCGCTTAGGCGTGATGGGAAAGATCTTGGAGAGGATTTATATGGAACAAGGACAACAGACGCAGCAAGCGCTCTCAAATCAAGAGCGCTCGATGAGTACCAGCTCTCCATTACCGATGCCGCAGACTATATATTATCCAATTGATAATACACCTCCGCCGGGGCGTTTGACCTATGAACAAGCCCTCGACCTGCGAAATAAAAACAATTGGTAGGTTTAAATAACCTGCGGCACCATAGCCGGTATCAGACTTGGGTTTTCCCAGCTCTGGTACCGGCTATTGCTTTTTTTGGCCATTTTGATATAGTTTCGCCACTATGGTAATTCGAATGCGTCACACCCGCGGGCATACCGCGAATCGTCGTTCACATCATGCGCTTAAAACGCCGACTCTTTCTGCTTGTCAGAACTGTGGCGCTTTGCACCGACCACACCACATGTGTTTAGATTGTGGTTTCTATAACGGAAAAATGGTTGTTGATATGAAGGCAAAAACAGAAGCTCGCAACGCGCGCATCAGTGCCAAGCGTGAAGCAATCAAAGGGATAGGAGAAGCTCAAGCTGCTGAACCAAAGAAGTAGAAAGGTCCGGAATCATCCGGGCTTTTTCTTTTGGGGATTGGATACTGGGCACTCACAGGAGTAATGTTATACTGTCGTCAGTAATCTTTAGTACATTTATGGCAAATCGACATCTTTCACGCAGCATTGTTCTTCAATCACTCTTTGAGTGGGATTTAAACGCCTTAGAAAAAAAGGATGTGGGAGAAGTTCTGGAGCGCAACGTTGCTGAGTTTGCGCCCAATAAGACAGATATGCCATTTATGTCAAAACTCCTTGATGGGGTTATGGCCAAGCAGCCAGAACTAGATTTAGTTATCGAGAAAGCCGCACCCGAATGGCCAATTGATCGCATTTCTCCCGTTGATCGTAATATTCTTCGCCTCGGCCTCTACGAGCTGTTGTTTGCCGAGCGTAGTGAGGTACCAGCCAAAGTTGCTATCAATGAAGCAATCGAACTTGCTAAACAATTTGGTGGCGAGAATAGTAGTCGTTTCGTCAACGGCGTACTTGGAGCCGTGTATAAAGAAATTGGTGAGCCTGGGAAAGAGGAGACTAGTAAGCGTAAGAGTAAGGACGTTCCGTTTGATCAAATGCCGATTGAACGTCTCTCTGGCGCTGTGGTCTACGCCGAGCAAGATAGTCAGATGTACTTTGCGCTCGTCCACGATATCTTCGGACACTGGACCCTATCTAAGAGTAAGGTTCATGCGGAAGAAACATTTGAACAAGGAGCAACCCGCGCTATTTTGGAAGAACTAGGTTTACCGGCCACAATTGAAGCAGAGCTCGGTAATAACGAATACGTCGCTTCACAACCCGAAAAAGGAAAGGTGCGCAAGCAGGTGCAGTACTTCTTAGCTCAAGCTCCATACCATGAAGTCACTTTAGCTAAGAAAGGCGGACTCGATGACGCTAAATGGTTTAGGGTGGCTGAAATTCTTGATCTCAATTTCTACGAAGACATTCTCCCAATCGTCACCAAGGCCGTGACGATGTTGGTTGGCAGAGGTTCAAAATAATGCTACTGTCCCAAGGTATGGAAGACCAAAACCTACAGACAAGCCTGACTCAGTTACAAAAAATCCTCAACGTAACTTTTGCGAATGTCAAAGTGCTACTTACGGCGATTACCCATCGTTCGTACTTAAACGAGCATCGCGAAG
>JAYTZG010000006.1:0-5571 GCA_043742005.1 Minisyncoccota bacterium
ATCCGCAACAATTTACCGAGCCTTTCCTTGCTGCTTGGCCGCACGTGTGTGATAAGATTAAAATATGACATACGTTCTCTTCGACATCGGCGGCACCAAAACCCGTATCGGTATTTCGACTGATCTAAAAACACTCGATAAATCTGAGAACTTCAAAACCCCAATGGTATTTGCCGACGGAATTAAGAAAATTGTGGAAACCATCAGTCATCTCACTGAAGGAAAGAAACCAAAAGCCATCGCTGGCGGCATTCGAGGACTTTTGGAAGAAGATAAATCTGGCATTCACAATGATTCCGTTTTGAGTAAGTGGGCAGGGAAGTCGCTTGTAGGAGAGCTACAAAAGAGTTTTAAGGTACCGATATTCTTAGAAAACGACGCAGCGGTTGCCGGTCTTGGTGAAGCGGTATTTGGTGCTGGTAAAGGGCTGGAAATAATTGCGTATCACACTGTCAGTACTGGTGTAGGGGGAGTGAAAATAGAAGACGGTGATATTGATCACGCTAGTATTGGATTTGAGCCCGGCAAACAAGTCCTCGATATTGATAGAACGATTTTAGGTGACGAGATTGAACCTACGCTCGAGAACCTAGTGTCAGGCACTGCGATTGAACTACGGTTCGGCACTAAACCATATGAAATTCCTCAAAGCGATATTATTTGGGAAGAATTGGCCGAATATCTGGCCCAAGGTTTAAGGAATACAGTATTGTACTGGTCGCCGGATGTAATCGTTCTCGGAGGATCAATGATCACGGGTGACCCTAAGATCAAAGTTGAGTCCGTCCGTAAATATACCGTGGAGTCTCTCAACGGCTTTGAACCATGTCCGCTCATCGCCGAAGCCAAACTAGGCGACGAAGCCGGTCTCTACGGCGCCATGGCGCTTTTGCAGAAGCGTCTCTGACCTATAAACTGGAGTTAGGTATTTTGTCTGAAGAAACAATTTTTTGTTAAAAATAACCTTATTTTGAGCCAAAAGTAGGCCTTTGAATTGACAGTAAGTCGAAAATATGGTTTAATCATAAAAACCCGCAAATTGTGATACTATTTTGCGGTCATCGGTACTCCACACCGATGTTTGACAGTTAAGACCATTGGCTTATTTTATCCACTGTGATTCTAGCCCTGTTTACTGCTGGTGCCGTTTCGGCGGCCACCGTACCAGAAACAGCCTACGGACACATTGCGATGACGGAACAGGTAAGTGCTAGCGAGGTGGCGGCTGTAAAGCCAAAACATCAAATCGCCGCATTTAAACCTGCTACTCCAAAACCCCTTGCGATTGCAAATTACGGGGCGGGGAGCGAAGAAACCATCGTCCGCGACTATTTCAGCGACATTCCGGTCATGATCTCTGTAGCGCGATGTGAATCTGGTTTCCGTCATAATCTCCAAAATGGATTAGTCCTCACCGGACGAGTAGACTCAGCCGACACTGGGGTAATGCAAATCAACAAGCGTTACCACGCGTCAGCTGCAGCCGCAATGGATTTGAACCTAGACGATATGTACGACAACATGGCGTATGCCCGACATCTCTATGAGACACAAGGCATCCGCCCGTGGAATGCTTCCGCGGGTTGTTGGAATAACGAGCTAGCTGCAAATATCTAAAAGAAAAGCACCACCCAAAGGGTGGTGCTTTTCTTGTTTTATTTGCCGCTGTTTACACGCTACGGTCTGGAAGTTCCCCAGGATCGTCTCCAAGAATATTCATCCCGTGCGGACCGAAGGCCATGAGGTAGAGAAGTCCACCAACAATCGCCAGGTTCTTCAACATGCCGATAGGGAAGGTGGTATCAACGTCTGGGCTGATGTGGGCGAGCAGAGTTGCGATGAGAGTAAAAATGATCAATGCCGCGGCTGCTTCGGTGGTACGCTTGCCGATAACAATTGCTCCTCCAGCGACTATCTTGACTGCAATTACTACCCAAACAAGAAGTCCCGACATTGGTACACCTAGCATAGTGAAGTAACCGGCTGCTCCTGCTGGATCCATAGCCATACCTAAACCGCTAACAAGGAACAAGAGACCCATTAACATGCGTCCGAACTTCGAACCTTTGGTACGTACGAGTTCGAGATGTGATTCTTTAAACATAATAAATTTCTATTTCTGTCTATATTAATAAACTGACCCTTCTATTATAGCAAGTAGGCTATAATACGACTATGCAGTACTGGTTAGTAAAAAGTGAGCCTGATTGTTACTCAATTCTGGACTTAAAAAGGGAGAAGATTGGCTCCTGGACCGATGTTCGCAATTATACAGCGCGGAATTTTTTGCGAGCTATGAAGAAAGGGGATTTACTCCTATTTCACCATTCAAGCTGCGCTGTGCCGGCTATCGTCGGTGTTGCCAAAGTAGTTAAGGAAGCCTACCCAGATCCGACTCAATTTGACGCAAGCCATGATGGTTATGATGCGAAGTCGACTAAAAATAATCCGCGTTGGTCGACAGTCGACATATCGCTTGTTGAGATTTTTACAGAACCATTAACACTCTCCAAAATTAAATCAGACAATACTTTTACTGGTATGGAGTTGGTAAAACGGGGAAGTAGATTGTCCGTACAGCCAGTAAACGAGACGCATTTTAAACGCGTGATGCTTTTGCGCGAAAAGAAATAGATATGAATATCGGCTTTTTTGATTCTGGGTTGGGTGGGCTTTTGATACTTAAGGCGGTGGCTAGGGCGCTACCGCAGTATGATTACGTATATTATGGAGATACGGCCAACTTGCCGTATGGAGACAAGACAGAAGAGGAGATATTTGAGTTAACAAAAGTTGCTATCGCCGAGCTGTTTAAACGTGACTGTCTACTGGTTATTGTGGCTTGCAATACTGCCTCTGCGGAAACCCTGCGCTTACTACAAGATTCATTTATAAAAGAAGAATATCCAGATAGGAGAGTATTAGGTGTAATAATTCCAACAGTTGAAGAATTGGTAACGCTAAAGGCAGGGCACGCGGTGCTTTTGGCTACGAAACGAACAGTCGAGTCAAGTAAGTACGAGAGAGAGCTACGCAAACTAAGTGAAGAGTTGAGACTTACTACCAAGACGACTCCAGAGTTGGTTCCACTTATCGAGTTGGGAGAAATTGATGTGGCGGTCGAATCTGCCATCAAAACCATAGAGAGCGAGGCAGGGGAGGGAGATGTCGCGATTTTAGGATGTACGCACTATGCTCTTTTGAAGAACCAGCTACGAAAACACTTCGGCGACTCACTCACTATCCTGTCTCAAGATGAGGTGATACCAGTAAAACTTGCTGACTATCTCGCCCGTCACCCTGAGCTTACTTCCCGCCTGAGTGATACGGGGAAGAGGGAGATAGTACTTACACAGCACCGACCCGACTACGACCGCCTCGCGGCCGACTTCCTCGGTGGGGCGTATATCCCTGAATAATTTAACGACGATTCAAAATATCTTTTATAGCTTGAGTTTTTTCTGTCGACTTAAAATCAAGAAACGAAGTAAAATTTGGTTGTGCTTGAAATTCGTAACCGATAACAGAAGTATCCTCTTCGCTTGGGTAGGGGATTTGTATTACATAGCGAACTTTCGGATGTCTAAAGTACGTAAAAAGCTTTTCAGGGTTGTTTGTGTGGCCGCACTCGCAGATTATGCGCTTATCAGTACTTTGAACATCAGGGATAAAACCAACAAACGGCTGCTCAAAGACACAATCGATACCATATTCGTTTTTGAGATAGGTCTGAGCAAGTATTTTTAAAGCAACGTGAGCATGTCCACCGCCTGACGCTTCGTCGTGAGAAAAAAGTACTGTAGTGTTAGAACTAGTTTCTTAGTATTGTTGTTTTGTGGCAATCGTAACAGGGGAGAGAAGGAGGTAGTCATTGTTTACAAGAAAAGCAATTTCGCTTGTTATTTCTTGATCTCCGACAAAACCAAATTGCCCAGAGTAGAATATATTACGTATAGATTCTGCTGTAACTTTTTTCATACAGTGAAATATAATTACTTTCCAAGTGGGTGGAATTTTTTGTGGGTGTCTTCGGCAAATTTGTCTGAGGCGTGTACATAGCGGGTGGTGGTGTCTAGTGATTCGTGACCAAGTAGAATCTGAATAGCTACTGGGCTAGCACCTTGCTCTGCCAAGTAGGTAGCAAAACCATGCCGCAATGAGTGGGCACTGGTGGGGACGTTGATACCTAACAGTTCACGGTAGTGTTTGATTTTCATCTGTAAGTAATTGGGAGAAATATGCTTGTCTTTCTGTCCCGCGTTTAGTCCGCGCTTTGGTATGAAAAGATATGGCAGATCGTCAGTTCGCAAAGCCAGGTAGTCCTCAAGGTGTTTTTTAGAGCGATCGGTAAGATAAATAAAGCGCTGTTTTTTTCCTTTACCTTGGATAAAAATCCGGCCGGATTTATCCAGCTGATTACGCTTGAGATTGATCAGTTCAGAAATACGCATCCCGCTGGCAAAAAGGGTCTCCAGTGCCGCTCGGTTCCGCATGGCGATAAATTTGTCCTTCTCTATCTTCATAGGGTATTCAATCAGTCTCACCAGGTCTTCAAACTCAGCTACTTGTCCGTGCTTTTTACCCGCTCGGACTAATTTTATAGAACCCGGTGCGATTGGGGTCGGTACGTCCATGTCGATGAGATACGACAGATATCGGCGGAGGGAAGACAGCATACGGTTGACCGAACCACTAGAAAGAAATTGGTCGGTTGCTGCGCCCTTTGCGGTTTTGCGGTCACGGGAGTTTAGGTAGGCTTTAAAGTACTCGAGCGTTTTCTTATTGATGCCTGAAAAGGGGAGTCGGCTCATTTCAGATACCAAGAAACCGTCAAAAGTCTGCAAGTCCCTCTCGTAACTCGCTCTCGTCTTTTCCGAGTAGTTGTTGGCTTGGATGTGCAACAAAAAGTCGTCCATGTGGGGAAGTATTTGGAAGGCAGTATTTTTCCTAGGCATGACAATTACATTATCTTACAAAGAGGGAGTGGTGAATTTAGGCCCCCGACTCTTTTCGACTAAATAGGGGTTTAAAAACGATATATATGGAACTGAGTATAATATCTCTAATACTCAGTTATATTGTACTAAATATATATTAATAACGCTATTTCGTTATCCCCGTATTCTGAGCAGTCCCTGGTGGTTCAGATCAGCTACGTATTGGTGTGTACCCCAGTCTGGGTAATACTCACTGAGTCAAATTTTAGTTTTATTTCTCACATTTTCAAATTCCAGTTTCTAGCCGAGATTTCTGCTGATTTCAGTTTGGCTCGACTTGCACTTTGAGTCGACCTTACCTACGTCTCAAAATGCTTGCTAAGGCCTACGTATGTATCAAGTCGACTCAATACGAGCCTCTGTAGTCGATTTTAAGCCCTCTGGATATTTTTAAGAGGATGTAGGGTACGTCTCACTTTGCTCCTCGAACTCATCGATTTTTTGAGTTGGTACTTGAGTCGAGTATGTGGTCGAGGTCAGCTAAATTATTTTGTAAAAATTACAAAAAATTTAATAAAATATTTTTTACATTTATTTTATAAATTATGTAAACAAAAAATAAATTAATCTGTAA
>JAYTZG010000007.1:0-12709 GCA_043742005.1 Minisyncoccota bacterium
TCCACACGCATTCCTTCGGTACTCTCCTCATCAATTTTTACAATTACGTCACCGGTCATGAGTCCGGCACGCTCGGCTGGAGTGCCTGGTAGTGGCGCGATGATAGTAATGACCCGCTCGCGGATTCCCACTTCCATACCAACACCACTAAAGTTTCCTGAGATATCGGCTTCAAAGCGCTCGGCTTCAGATGGTGGCATGTATACGGTATATGGATCGCCATAGGCTCCCACCAGGCCGGCGATGGCGCCTTGGACGCGCTCTTCGGCTGACAGAGGTGTGCTAGTTGAGGTCACGTACTTCTGTTCCAAAAGCTGCCATACCTTCCAGAACTCTTGCAAGTTAACGTCTTCAGCCGAAGCAGCTTCTCTAGCGCTAGGAAATAGGCTACCAAGCGGTACACTCCTGCCTAGAAACGTATTAGTTTTGCCAATGTAGACACCGGAAACAAAGGTTCCTAAAGCTAGTACCAACGCCAGGCCATAACCTAACCACTTCTTTGTTTCGTCAACTGTCCCCTTTGCCTTTTCTTCTGTTTGGTTAATCATCGCAGCATTATCGCACGAAGTCGCGCAGGCGCAAAAAGGTTTCCGTGAATCTTTATAATTTGCTACACTAGGCACAAATGTTTGAAGCACTATTTGGAAAAAAGACCCCCGTCTCACATCGAGATATCAAACTGTTTAATACCGAAACCGGTAAGCTTGAGCTGTTTGAGCCGCTCAAAAGTCCGACAGTAAAAATCTACAGTTGTGGACCTACGGTGTATGACTACGTACATATCGGTAATCTCCGGACGTATCTTTTCCCTGACATATTGAAACGAACACTGATTAGAAATGGCTATATTGTTAAACACACGGTTAACTTTACTGACTTTGGACACCTAACTGACGATGCTGATGCGGGAGAAGACAAGATGATGAAAGGCCTCAAACGCGAAGGCTTGGCGATTACTCTAGCTGGTATGCGTAAGCTGGGTGACATCTACATCAAGGCCTTTGTAGATGACATGGACGAGATGAGAATTATGCCACCGACCACTTGGGCGCGGGCGAGTGAGTACGTAGGTAAGCAAATAAGTTTGATTAAAACTCTCGATGACAAAGGTTACGTATACAAAACCTCCGACGGTGCCTACTTCGACATCAGCCGATTCCCCACTTACGGTCGTCTGGGTAATATACCTATTAATGACTTAAAGGACGGGGCGAGAATAGGTATCAATACTGAAAAGAAACATCCGGCAGATTTTGCTGTTTGGAAAAACGGTGAGCTAGGTTGGCCGAGTCGGTTTGGAACAGGATTCCCTGGTTGGCACATCGAATGTTCGGCGATGGCCTTTGCTACACTCGGAAAACAAATTGATATCCACACCGGAGGCGTCGACAACATCCCCACTCACCACAACGGCGAAATCGCTCAATGTGAAAGTATTACTGGAAAGCAATTCTCTCGGTACTGGATGCATGGCGAACACTTAAGAATCGACAACACGCGGATTGGTAAATCCGTCGGTAATGCTATTACTCTACGTCATCTGCGCGATCGTGGTTTCTCTGGCGACGACTACCGTTACTGGCTCCTGACAGCCCATTACCGTTCCCCTATAAACTTCTCTTGGGATGCGCTGCAAGCCAGCAAACAAGCCCTCTATCGTCTCAGGCGACACATGTACGAAGAATTTAAACAACGCTCTACCGTTCCTGATGTGTCATACATGGAGCGTTTCGACACTTGTCTGGCCGACGATCTCGACACTCCAGGGGCAATTGCTGTCTTATGGGAAATGATGAAAGACCCTAAGCTTGAAGAGAAAATAAAGTGCGGCACTTTGATGGCAATGGATGAAGTCTTAGACATCGGTCTTTCTGAAGACGTATCTGAAGGCAAGCGTTTACTGGGCGTAGTTGGTGCCGAAGAACTGCCAGAAGATATTCAAGAGCTGCTCGATAAACGTGAAGCCGCCCGTATCACTCGCAACTGGGCTGAAGCCGACTTCCTCCGCGACGCCATCGCCCGCAAAGGCTATCTCGTTGAAGACACTCCACAAGGGCCAAAGCTAACAAAAAATACCTAAACAAGAAAGAGCGCCAATGGCAAAGCCAAAGGCGCTCTTTACTACCGAAACGGTCGCTTAACCGGCAGTAGGTTACAGCAGAAATTGTATCCAAAGAATGGAATAGCCCAAACGAGACAACCCCACAGAACAATTTCACCATGGTTAAAACCAAGTGGAGCAAAAATCCAAACCAGCATCGTAACCAAAAACAAAGCCGTGAGTTTCACCTCCTTTATCTCTATTAGCTTGCTTGATTTTGTCTGCCACAATAGGAAATTTTCAAGAACTGTCTCTTCTCGTCGGAAAATGAACCTCATTTTAAGTCTCCTTCCTACCCGTCACTATACACATATTCTGAACAGTTTCCACAAGAGGCGGCATTTTGGCACCAGTGCTACAATAGCGACACTATATGGCGCAAGATACTCTCAATCGTTCACTCCGCAAACCGCCGCAAAATGTTGAAGCTGAGAAAGCGCTACTTGGTGCCATCATTCTCAAGCCAGACGTACTCCACGATGTTTCCGTCACGGTTTTTCCTGAAAGTTTCTACGCAGATAAGCACCGTAATATTTACGATGCAATTACAAAAATCTTCTCAAAAGGCGACCCGATTGACCTCGTCTCAGTCGTCACAAAATTAAAAGATCTTGGAACGCTCGACCGCGTCGGTGGCGCTGCCTACATCACTGAGCTTATCGAGATGGTGCCAGCTGCCGGCAACGCCACCTACTACGCCGAACAAGTCCTAAACAAATCCACGTTGCGAAATCTAATCCACGCTGCCGACGACATCGCCGAGATTGGTTTTAGTGACCCCGAGAGTGTTGATGAGGCTCTCGACCAAGCCGAGAAGAAAATCTTCCAAGCGACCCAGGCTCCAAGCTCACAGAAGTTCCGGCCAATTGGAAGCGCTCTTAAGGAAGCCTGGGAACGCTTCGAGCACCTCAGTGCCAACCCGGAAATGAAGCGCGGCGTCCCTTCTGGCTTTACTGCGCTTGATAATGTTCTCTCCGGCTTCCAAAAGTCCGACCTTGTCATATTGGCCGCACGACCTTCTATGGGTAAGACGACGTTTGCACTTGATATCGCTCGCAATGCTGCTTTGCAATATGGTTCATCAGTCGGCATCTTCTCATTAGAAATGAGCGCACAACAATTGGTTGATCGTATGCTGGCAGCTGAGTCTGGAGTGGACTCTTGGAAGTTGCGTACCGGTAGATTAACTAATGACAGTGAGTACGAGGCGTTGCAAGGTGCCATGAATAAGCTTCACAAAGCACCGATTCACATCATCGACGAGGCCGCAATGAATATTGTAAAAATGCGTTCGGCAGCTCGTCGTCTCAAAAACGAGTATGGACTTGATATGCTCATCGTCGACTACCTTCAACTCATGTCCCCTACCCTTAGTAAGGGTTCCGACAGTATGGTGCAACAGATTACCGAAATCTCACGCTCGCTTAAGATCCTCGCAAAAGAACTGGAGATACCTGTCATCGCTCTCTCGCAGCTCTCGCGTGCTGTAGAACAACGTGGCGGCAAACCACGCCTGTCCGATCTTCGTGACTCGGGTTCTATCGAACAGGACGCTGACGTCGTGATGTTCATTCACCGAGAAGATAAGATGAATAAAGACAAAGAAGCCGAACGTCCGAACATCGCCGAAATTCTCGTCGAAAAACACCGTAACGGCCCGACTGGTCACGCCGAACTCTTCTTCGACGGCGCCCATGTCCGCTTCCTAAATCTTGATACGCATCACTCAGCCGTCGGTGGTGGTAATGACTTTTAACTATGTCCCATCTTGAAAGGACATGTCTATGTTTTGTAATCATTGATGAAAAAACTCTTTTACTAGAGCGACAAAACACTTGGTATGAAAATGATAAATACCTACCACCTGGTGGAATCGTCGATACCGATGAAGAACCAGAAGCTGCTGCTGTGAGAGAATTATTTGAGGAAACTGGGCTACATGTAAACGAAAAAGATCTTATTCTCGTGCACAACTATCAAAAAGAACTTAATGGACGCCTATTTGATAATTATCATTTTATTAGTAGAACATGCTCAGGCGTTGCTACCAACAAGGAGCCTGATAGACATTCGAACATTGGCTGGTTTCAAATTACTGATTTGCCGGCTAATACTTCACAAATAGTTCATGCTACTCTGGATAAATTATGAATGATTTAGATAAACTCATCACCCTCTTTGAATCTTTTCCTGGTGTCGGGGCGCGGCAGGCGAAGCGGTTTGCTTTTCATGTTTTGACCATGGCTGACGGTGACGTCGCGGAGTTGGCTCGGCTTATCGCCAACATAAAAGGTAGTGTCGTTGAATGCGAGAGCTGTCATCGTTTCTTTTCCAACCAAGGTGGTTCGGCTAGCTTGTGTTCGATTTGTACGGCCCAAAATCGCGAGCATGACCGACTACTGGTTGTCGAACGTGATTCAGACATTCAAGCCATCGAACGCGCTGGCGTATACCAAGGACTTTACTTCGTCTTTGGCGGCACCGTCCCCCTCTTGCGCTCTACCGACAACGAACGCCTGCGCGGTGGCGCGCTTAAAGCCACCGTCGAAACTCGACTAAATCATGGTCTGTCAGAAATAATTCTCGGTTTTGCTATCAACCCTGATGGTGAAAACACTGCGAGATTTGTAGAATCAATTCTCTCGCCACTACTTAAAGATACAACCGTAAAAATCTCCCACCTCGGTCGCGGCCTCTCGACTGGAAGTGAGCTGGAATACGCTGATGCTGAAACCATCAAAAACGCTCTAAAGAATCGGTTTTAATATAAAAATGCCCCGGAGCCTTTGGAAAGCTCCGGGGACTTTGTTTGGGGTCGTGCGAATTACTTCGCGAGAGCGTCCGCAAACGGACGGTTGCCCGCGATCGGCCGCGCCGAGGACGGCACGCTCGGCGCACGACGATCCTTGCGGACAGGTGCGGCCTGCGGTGCACGGGCGGCGGCGGGCGGCACGAGCTTCTCGTCCGGCCCGATCAGAGCGACGAAGCCGCGCATGTTCGGAGCCGGGAATACCAGCCAGTCTTCCTTTTGCTCGAAAGTATCGTCCACAACGACCAGGCGGTGCGTCGGCTGTTCTTCCTTGTTGACGGGGTGATAGTTCACCAGGAGGAACTTGCGTCCCGTCTCGGTGGTTTTCACCTGCAGCTCGACCCGCGCACGGATCGTGGTGTTGGCGAGCGCCAGGTCAGTCGACACGACATGGGTGTTGACCACGCCGCCGGGGAGATTGACTCCCCAATGCAGATACTCGAGCTCAACGTTGCCGTCGACATCAAGCTTCTGACGCAGAGTGACCTTCTTCGGCAGCTGAATGCTGACGATGGCACCGTCATTGATAGTCTCATACGAGACGTTGTTCTGTGTGGTCAAAGGACTTCTCCCTACTTTAGTGCTCGGGATGAGCACAAATTCAACTTATATTATACACTTTTATGCTGTATTGTCAATATAGTACTTGTAATATCTAAAAATTGTTGTATTGTATGTTCAGAAAGGACTTCCCATGACCGAAGCAAATTCCCAGCGACCGCAACTGGAAGTCGTGACGATAGTTCTCTGCCACGACGAAGGCGGGATGCTGCGTCAGTATTTCGCCAAAGAAGAGGATCTAACTCCTGAGCAAGCTCGAAGCTTTTACTCAGACAGTATCCTCCGAGCTGCTTTGACTGCAGACCCCGTTCTGTATGAACAGTGGCGGATTGCGGCTTATGAAGCAATGTTTCATTGCTGACAACACAACGGCTGGTTCCTACTTTGGAACCGGCCGTTTTTTATATAAATAAAGCCCGCCAGATATCTGACGGGCTCTTTTGATGTTAAGCGCGTTTCAGTCAAGAAAAATCCCCTTGCGGGGATATTCTTTAACCAATCTTTTCAATCTTGATCTGTGCGTAGTGCTGTCGGTGTCCGATGCGTCGGTCACGGTTACTTTTCGCCTTGTATCGTACGATAGTGAGCTTTGGACCCTTTGTTTCACCGAGGTAAGTTGCTGTTACCTTAGTACCAGTGTGCGGAGTACCCACCTTTGCCGATGAACCATTATCGGTCATAAGGACGGTGTCGAATTCAATCTTGTCACCCTCAGTTTGATTACCAAGAAGCTCGACTTCAAGAGTCTGTCCTTCGCGAACGATATATTGCTTTCCGCCGGTAGTAATAACCGCAAACGGCTTTGTTGCTGTTTCTGTTGCCATAGTGGTCGCTATAATACAAGAAATCAGCTTTTTTGCAAGCTCTGTTGACATTAAAAATCAACGTGATTAAATAGCAGCCTCACAAAAAAAGGAGAGCAAAGTGAGTATTGGACTAATCCGCAGTCACCTTCGGCTATCTCGGCAAAATAGCCTGATTCCGAAGCCAGCCGGTCAACAGCAGCCACCCCGACCCGATTCGACAAATGCCGATGGTCGGAAGTAAGTTCTTCAAGGAGTTTAGCCCCGCGCCAAGCGCGGGGCATTTTTTATTCATCCCTCTCTTTAGGTTTATCAAGTGACATTACGTCTACTTCGGCCGACTCTCCGGTAATCCGTAAAATATCTTTATCAATCTTTCCCAGCTCTTTGTAGCCATTATTGTAGTGATTGACGGTGGTTTCTAGCGTCTTGCCGAGCTTGTTGTAGTAGTCCTCATAGCGCGCGATATGGCCGGAGAGCTTCTCAACATTCTTGATGATATCTTGAGCCTTTTCTTCAATCTCCATCGCCTTGAGGCCCTGGAGGACGGTCTGAAGGTAGGCGAGGAATGAAGTTGGAGACACGATAATCACTTTGTACTTCCCCGCTGCGCGCTGGATGAGGTTATCTTCTCCAGCACCGACTTTGTTGGAAAGTAGGTCGTAGTAGATCCCTTCATGCGGAATAAACATAAAAGCAAAGTCGGTGGTTTTTTCGCTCGGACGGATGTACTTGGCGGTTTCGGTAATGCGATTCTTAAGATCGTTTACAAACACTTTTTCATACTGGGCTTTTTCTACTCCATCAGCCGCTTCGGCAAAACGGTTGTAGTTATCAAGCGAAAACTTTGAGTCAATTGGAATTACCTTCCCTTTAACAAATACCACCGCGTCGACAATTTCGCCATCGTTAAATGCGTACTGCATTTTGAAGCTATCTGGTGGCAAGACATTTTGCAGCACAGTTTCGAGATAGTATTCGCCCAAGATTCCGCGTTGCTTAGGGTTCTTCAGAATATTTTGAAGTTCCTTGAGCTGGTCGGCGACAGCGAAAACTTGCTTGGAGCTCTCCCCCACTTCAGTTGTTCGTTGCACCACGTCACGTAGTTGTTCGTTCACCTGTCGGTTTACTTCTTGAATGAGTTTCTGACTCTGGCTACTTTGATCTTTCATCGACTCATACATCCGGTCAGCCGTCTGCCCCATCCGAGTGTCCATCGTCCGCGTAAGGTCTTGCAGTTGCTTCTGCAACAAAACCATCCCTTCAGTATTTTCTGATTTTTGTTCTTTCTTATTGACCAACTGCCAGACCACAAAAGCATTAACCGCGACGAGTAAAATGACGAGAATTATCACTATTGGTTCCATATAGGCACTATCATAGCACCTCGCTTAAAACATGTTAAAATTAAGTGAGTAAACGAGCGTAAGCGACTATTACGAATTTATGTCCCAATTTCGGTCTTTTTCCCGCCCGAAATTGCTGGACGAAGGAACTCTAAAAAATTACAATCAATCACTATGTCACTGCACCAAGAAATACGAGATGGTTTAAAGATCGCCCTAAAAGCGAAAGAAGAAGTGCGCCTGCGCACGATTCGCGGTATGCTCACCGCGTTTACCAATGAAGCGGTAGCGACCGGTGGCACTCCACAGACCCAACTCACTGATGAGCAAGTACTCTCGGTCATCAAGCGATTAGCGAAACAGCGAAAAGAATCGATCGTGCAGTACGAAGCTGCCAATCGCCCAGAACTGGCGGTGCCAGAAAAAGCCGAGTTAATTGAACTCGAAACCTATCTTCCCCAAATGATGAGTCGAGAAGAAATTCTCCCGATTGCGGAAGCCAAGAAAGCTGAACTCGATATCTCCGATAAGAGCAAGATGGGCCAGCTCATGGGAGCCATTATCAAAGAGCTAGCCGGGAAAGCTGATGGTGGTGACGTAAAGGCGGTCGTTGAATCACTTTTTTAATCTATGACATTCGAGCGTCCACGGAGTAAAAATGATGAACGGGCTGACGCAGTCTTGCGCCTCATTAGAGACGGTGAATGTAAAAATGTCCCTGAAGCTGTAAGACAGATACTTCGCAACGAACTGGTTACCCACGAGCCGGACGTTAAACGCATTATGGGAGAGATTGGAACACTACTACAAGCAAGGCAGCAATACGTTGAGGAGAACGAAGCTTGGCGCGATATAGAACGTGAAGAAATGCTTCGCGGCACCGAACAAGCCTACTGGCAACGGGGTGGCGATCCTAAGGACTAGCCAAAATGACTGATGTATTGTATAAATACATCAGTCATTTTTGTTCTTAGGAGGCATGCATGGGCTACCGGCCTGAAGAATTCGACATGGCTTTTGCTAAGGTATCCGAAAAATACCCTTTCGTCAGACGAAGTGTGGCTGAGCAAGTACTTGGTCATTTCGAACGACTCAAGAATGCAAACGACCGCGCGAAGCAGAAGGACAAAAAACCATACTGGCTTCTGATGCGAGAAGCGCTCAACGAGTCAAACATCATGGGTGAACTTGAACGCAAGCCATACAAGTCGATGATTAGTCATATCCATGGCAAGCACGGTAACTACATACAACAGCAATATCGTAATAATCAAGCTTCACGGCCTATACATCCTCGCTTTCCTCAGGATACGCCGAATGTGGAGGTTGAAACGAAACCTGACGGACAGATGCGTTGGAAACTCTGATAGGTAGGGACCTCCGGTCCCTACCTATTTTTCTTATCCACTTTACAACAGTTACGCAACATGGTTTAATGCCGGTTGCAATTTTGTACAAAGGGAGAATAGTCGTGATGCTTTGCTTGTCTTCGCTTCAAGCGAAAAAATTTGATCGCGCAGCATTCGCTGAACTGAATGACGATAAGTTCTACGGAGAACTTGTTTGTATCCCGACCGAAACAGGTGAGATTTTTGTTATCGTTCCCGAGCACCTGAGCACGAAAGATCAAGAGGACGCATTATTTTTTCTCGAAGAAAGCTTTGCTTTCAGCTAAGAAGCCCCATCGCGCAGCAATCTGGCTGCGCGATTTTCTTAATCTAGTGTCTGGGCATCTTTAATATCAAACTCCCCCACTTTGGTACGACGAAGATTCTGAAGAGTCGCAGGATAGCCGAGGCGACGACCGAGTTCTTCAGCCAACGAACGGATATAGGTACCACTGCCGACAACAAAGCGTATTGTGCCGACAGCTCTGTCCCCATCCATTTCAAACGAAAGTAACTCCACCTCATCGACCCGCATCGCCCTCAAAGGTACATCGTCTATAACCTCGCCTATTTTTTCCGCCTTGCGTGCTCGTTTATACATTGGTACTCCATCTACTTTAATTGCACTATAAGCAGACACGGGTAGTTCTAAGGTTCCTACCATGGCAGCAAGCGCAACCCCTACAGTCTCTGACTTTAAACCTTCTACCTTTTTACTTTCTACCACTTCCCCTTCCAAATCTCCTGTCGTCCGGCTTTCTCCAATCCTCACCTCGGCTACATATTCTTTATCTAACTTTACCAACTCTGTGAGTTTTTTTGTCCCCGCTCCAACCCCGATAATCATGAGGCCAGTGGCTAGTGGATCAAGTGTGCCGGCATGCCCCATCTTCTTAATGTTTAATTTTCGACGCAAACGGCGAATCACATCAAACGAAGTTATTCCATATGGTTTATCTATGAGTAGTAATTCTGGAACTTCAGTCATACTTATATGATGAGAATGGTCGGGTCGATAATCAAAATGCCGCCGAGCAGTAGCATGAGGATACCGCCAATCAAAAGCGACAATTGCGCATACTTGCCGCCGTGAGACTGAAGCTTGCTGTAGCCCCAAATTGCGAGTCCAAAGACGATGAAGTCATCGACCATGTAGCCAAAGGTGTAGATGAGGATATACCACTGACGCTCTAGTGTTGTGAGCATGTTGATTTCAAGAATCTTGGTGTACGCCTGGGGAATACCTATCGAACACGCGAACTCGATGATATTGACCGAAAAGGCAATTACGAGAATAGCGATGATTGAAGCAATCGTGACCGGTTGATTGATAATCGCTTGGAACTTATTAATAGTTTTGGTTTGAGTATCAAGGTCGGTGATATCACACACCAGTGTCGCTTCTTTGTTCTTGTGCCAACGCCACAGGAAGAAGACCGCCCCGCCCAGTGAGAGCAGCCCAACCAGAGGCGTGACGTACTGATCAAGAGCGACGAAGTCCCAGGTCTTGTACCAGACGTTAAGAATCATGTTGTACATAGCGGCTTCGGCGACGATGAAAATTCCCGCCAAGAAAATCATTTTTTTCTTGCTGCCCGCTTGTGAAAGTAGTGTCAAGAAAGTGATAAGCACCCACATGGCACAAGGATTGAAGCCGTCAATCACACCGAGCACCAACGACAACGTAGTGAGTGAAAATGTCTGCAGGTCCACTACTCCAAAAAACGGCAAATCAAAAATATACTGACTATCGCCGGTTGTCTCACACGACAAACCGGAACAGCCGCCGCCAAGGATTACATCTTGCTTCGTTGCGCGCGCTAGATGATCTTCAATTGTTCTAATATCAGTGTACTTGGCTCTTTCAATTGCATCTTTAATGGCCTTGCCGGTAGTATTTGGACCGTTGTAGCCGGCGAGCACAGTCTCGCCTATGACGGTCACGGGTGTGACTTTTGAGATTGCATGCTTGGCAGTGACTTCATCGTAGAGGGTTTTAGCCTGGTCGTTTTTTGTAATATTCAAATACTCATATTCAATTCCTTCATCGAGTAAATATTTAAACTGCTCTTTGCAGAAGCCGCAGTCATCGCGTCCAAACATTATGACTGTCGGTTCTGGAGTAATAATTTCTTGTGCAGAAACAGGCGGTGTAGAACTAACAAAAATGGCCAGTAAGGCGAAAAAAGCGCTTAATTTCCTCATATAATGATGTTATCACAAAATAGTGTAGTATTCTTCTACGTATGGATATGGCTCGTAATACGGTCGCGGCGCTCAGACACTTCGAGCAAACTGATGTGGTGATGGCACGCCTACTTGAGACAGCCCTTAGGGGTGCTACACCTCTATCCCTCCCCACTCCCAGGCAACCTCATGAATATTTTGGCAGTATTGTCTCTTCGATCGTTAGTCAACAAATAAGTACCGCAGCGGCGCGGTCGATTAAAGCTCGAGTGGTTGAAGCCCTCGGTGAGCTGACACCAGAAGCAGTACTAGCAATTGAATTCACTACTCTCAAGGCCTGCGGACTATCGGAAAAGAAAACTGAATACATCAAACACAATGCGGCCGTGTGGCACGATATTCCGACCGGTGACTTCATACTGATGGACGATGAAACTATCATCAAAGAACTCACCAAACTCTACGGTATCGGCCGGTGGACGGCAGAGATGTTTTTGATGTTCTCACTGGCGCGACCAAATGTATTTTCCTATGGAGACCTCGGCTTAATGCAAGGTTTATATTCACAGTACAAACTGAAACCTCACTTCAATCGCAAAATTACCAGCACAGTGGAAGCTTGGTCTCCTCACAAAACTATCGCGTCTCTCACGCTATGGCACACAAAAGATACGAAACTTACTTGAGTAAGTGCTGATGTCCCAACTTATCAATGGCGCGAAGTTCTACTAGTAGCGTCTTGTAATTAGGCAACTGCAGTGCTAGTAAATCCCAAAAATCTTGACCGTGATGTAGATGGGTCAGATGGCAAAGTTCGTGGACGATGATGTAGTCGCAAAGATGCGGCGGGAGGAACTGAATTTTATAGTTGAAGTTTAGGTTTCCTTTGGCTGAACAGCTTCCCCAACAGCTACGCTGATTACGAATGGCGACGCGATTCCATGAGAGGCTATAGAATTGGTTGAAGTGCGCCAGGCGCAAGAGTACCAGCTCTCGGGCTGCTTCTTTATGAGTCACGTAGTGTTTGGTAACGGTAGACGCGCGTTTACGTACGACCCGTCTTCGCTGCCGCTTCCAGAACATGGCTACGAATTCAGATAGGTCACAGAGAGTTGCAACACCGTCGCAAACATAACCCAGAGCAGGTACGGGATTTGGATATAGGTTACCCACTTCGCGTATGGCCAAACGGACCACATCGCCCAAACAAGAGAACCTAGCACAATAAGAATGACCAGTGATGCAAGCGGCAGGTTATTCAAACCAAACTGAACTGGAGTAAAGGAGAAGTTAGCAATTAGATTGATGACAAATGGCAACGCCACCACTTTAGGGATGTGACCTTGCCAGATTTTCATGAAGACATAGCCAAAACTAATCGCGATAAGAATATAAAGGACACTCCACACTGGGCCAAAAATCCACGACGGCGGTGAAAACCAAGGTTTTGTATAGGCAGCGTATTGTATGTATCCTTCATTCATATATTCTTATTATAGCACAAGAAAAGGCGC
>JAYTZG010000008.1:0-12701 GCA_043742005.1 Minisyncoccota bacterium
AGAAGCGAGAAGATTGGCAGCAAGATAGAAATTTTGTGCGCGAGCGACAGTCCGGCGAAACCAAAGCCCGCTAGTTGTAGTGTGCCAAACGGAAGAATAGTGAGACTAACATCACCTTCCTGCTTTACATCGTCTCCATTGTAGATACGGTAGCGTGCAACGTAACTTCCAGCTGGAAGGCGTGTTGGTATCTCAGCGGTAATGGTATCGGTTCCGTATGGTTTTATTTTAGTTATTTTACCAACGTGTTTTGTTTCCTCTAGCAAGACTGTACCAGTGCGCTCATAGATTCGCAGATCAACTTTTGAAGGTGCGACTTCGACGTTACCAATGTTTTCAATCATCATTTCAACTCGCGCCTTACCCGGAAAGAAAAGCCAAGCGAATTTATGTCCTTCGTTAAGCTCTCCGATAGAAATTTTTCGTACGCGGAAATCCTCAATTTCTTTATCAATAACTGTCAGGTCAATATCGACGAGTGCGCCGAGGGAAATACTAACTGCTCCGGCAGCTACTTGGCCATCAGCTGGCAGCGTACGGATACGGATAGATCCGGTGTAGTTCTTGAACTCTGCCTCCTCTGGCACAACTACTCGTACGGTCATGGGGACTTTTTGTTCACCTTTGGGCAGAGGGATGCGATTACCTTCGACAATCTGAATCCAACCAGCAATTTCTGGTGCATCAATAGTTACCTCAGCGACCAGCTCAACATTGGGGTCACCGCGCACGAGCAGGATCTGCTGCTCATAGGTGGAGTTGCGGATGAGGCTGGTGTTCTTTACATATGGCGGAGTAATACCGAAGCTGGCTTCAACAAACGGCACTCCAATGCTTAAAAAAAACACTGGAATTAAAAAGAAAAACACCAAAAATTTGCTCATAAAATGCCGCATGTACACGTCCTAATATTATCAACAATAGCAAGCTAAAAAGCAACAAGTATAAAGGGATAACGCTGGTAGTTTTAGACCTAATACTCAAAATAAAACAACCACGTTCACAGAACGTGGTTGTTTTAGACAAGAGACTTTTACCAGTTTATGGCTTCGGCCACCTTGGCGTCAAAGTAGTTAAGTCCTCGATAGACACCGGCGAGTGTAATAGCTGCGGGGACTGCTATACCGAAGTAGGTGTTTCCACTATTGTAGGTTGATGTACTGGTGGTTTTGTTTACGTTTAGTTCTACTTCTCGCATCGTGGTTGAGGATAGCGTAAGGGCTGCACCACTAGCATATGATAAGGTACTTGACGAAAACTTCTGTGCAAACGCAGGTACGGTTGAGGTTGCCGAAACTCTACATTTGTTTCCTATGGCAAATGTCCCACACATGGACTCACCACTCACCATTTGGTCTAGACCAGTATTGCCTACTGAATAGACAGTAGTTGTGGCTCTTAGAATTCCACTTCCAGATGTTTGTCCAGGTTCAAGTGACCCATAAGGAATTTGAGCGGTTATAAGGTCTAGAGCGGTGAAGCTTATTAATTCAACTGCGATTGAACCATTTTGTAGTGAACTCCAAGCCAGGTCGTCATCCTTGGCCTGAACTGCTGCTTTCCAGTTAGACTGCTCATACAGTGTAGGTGTATTTGGCCCGGCGTCAGTTGGGTCGGCAATGAACCAAAGCGGGAAAGTACAGTTATATAGAATAGTATCGTCAGTAGCGCCAGTACATGAAGTCGATGAAGCGGTACAGCTAAGATTCCAAACACCAGTTGACACACCCCCTTCGCCTCCCACGTAACAGCGGTTAGCATTATAGGTGGCACTTAGACCAGTACAAGTTGATGTACTGTAGGTACCAGTCAGTGCGCGGTATACAGCTATTCTATACGCAGTGATTTCGTCGGCTGCACCGCCGCCGACAGCATCGCAACTATTAGCGTCTCGTACTGTAAAGGCAAGCGTGTAGCCAGTTGTTTGATTAGCTGGGACGGAAAGTATTAAATTGCTACCGCCGTTAAGGGAGATGTCTCCTGTTAGTAGTGACGGTGCTACGTTATTTACAGTATAGTTTTGGTTGATTGGGTTCGCGGTTGCGGTATGTGCGTGCTGGTCGACCAAGTATCCGTAGGCTGAGTAGCCTTGATCTTGCATAATTGCGGCTAAAGTTCTAAGTGCGGTGGCATTATCCGTCATCGAACCTGTAGTTGTCGCTAGAGTTGTTCCACTAGTACACGCTCGAGTAGTTGCATTGATACCACTGTTATTTTCACAAACGATCAGATAGATGTTGTCCTGGCCGCCAAGAGCATCAGGGTCACTTGAAACTGAGGTGAAGGTAATTACTGCTCCAGGGTTGGTTGGTCCGTTGTTGTTGAAACTGGTCAAGACTGGACGGGAATTAATCATGAACGGAGAAGAGGTTGCACTATTGCCAGTGCCTTGAAGCCCGGTTGTGTTACAGCGGGAGTTGATAGGGTCGTCGTCACAGACGTAGGCGTACCAGACGTTAGGAGAAGAAGTTGAGAATGGAAAAGCTTGAAGAGTGGTGGTTGAAACTGTAGAGACCGCACCGCTAGCTGTTGAAGCCGAGACCCCCCAGCGAGTAACACCTGCACCACAGTTAGGCTTGGCTGTTCCTAGGGTAGTAGTCGAGTTTGTGGCAATTGGCGCCGGGCTGTTACTCTTGCAAATTAGAAGAAAGTACGGGGCTCCGTTTGAATCCACGGCTGTTGCTCGCCATTGCAAGACATTTCCAGAGTTGGTTGGAGTCGAAGTTGATGATTCGATTACTTCGTAAGGATTTTGGCTAAAAGCCGGAGGAGTATTTAGTACTGTCAGTGTTGTAGACGCGGTACTGGTCGCATTTACCATGCGCCCAAGTTGGTGCGAACCGGCATCAAACAAGAATGCGACGACAAACACCATTACTCCCGTGAGGGCGGTGAGAACGGTGATTTTTCCGGCGGTTTGCATCAACTTTGGGAACTCTGTTTTGCTGTACGACATAATAAAATACTAAATAAAATAACTTGCTTTTGCTATATTGTACCTAAAAGTACACATATTATACCCACACTTATACACACCTTTGTCTACCTAATAACCACAAGTCATTATTCGTAGCGAATGGCATCAAGCGGGTTGAGAGTCGACGCACGTTTGGCGGGGAAAATACCCGTCAGGTACCCCACACAGGCTGAGAAAACAATAATAAAAGCCAGGAAATTGAACGGGAATGAGAACAAAGCGACGGATTGTCCGCCGAACTGGCCAGCAACGACGTTGAGGAATACATTCACTGTAATACCGAAGGTCACACCCATGGCAGTACCGGTCACTCCTCCCATAAATCCAACCACCACAGATTCTGAAACGAAGAGATATTTCACATCGTTTGGTGAGGCGCCAAGCGTACGCATGATACCAATTTCTTTGGTTCGCTCAAGGAGTGTCACTGTCATAGTATTGAACATACCTATAGCGGACACGAGAAGCGCAATTCCTCCGAACGTCGCCAACACCACTTGAATCCCTTGAAAGATTTTTGAAGCCTGCTCCACTGTTTTTGATAGTGCAGTTACTCGATAACCAGCTTCGATCAGCTCTTTTTCTACCAACGGCAAATTTTCGTTGCTATTAACTCGCACTTGGATGCGCTCATACTCTTCGATGCCGACGTAGTTTCGGAGTTCAGGAAGCATCATCATGGCATTTAGGACACCCTGCTCCTTGGTAATGCCGCGTACGGTATACTCTTTATCAATAATAATCTCATTCACATCGTCCGTTCCATCTTCAGCCGGAACGAGGAGTCGTATGGAAACCTTTTGTCCGATAAACTCCTTGGCCTTATCATCTTCAATACCGAAGAGCTTTAACACTGCCGGCGAAAGCATGATGGAGTTGGTGTCACCGACGTCAGCGTCAGTGAAGACTGTCCCAGCGGTTGCGGATACACCGGCGTAGCGCAAGTACGGCGGCTCAACGCCTTGCACAAAGACATTTCCAGTTAGTCCTTTATATGTAATAAGCGCTGGAAAGCGTGCAAGAGGCGCAGCATCAAGCACAGCGGGGTTCTTTTCAAAACTAAGTACAGTATCGGGAGTAAGAGAAAGACCTTGTGCACCGGTTGAAGACACTCCAAGTGAAAGTAGGGTTTCTCCAAACACGATTTGTTCCAAAATAATCTTCTGTAGACCAAATCCCAACCCAACGAGTACCACCACTGCTCCCGTCCCCACTCCCATACCCAAAATTGTCAACCAAGTACGAAGTGGGTTGGTTTTAAACATACGGGTTGAAAGTTGTGCTAGATCTTGGAATCGCATACTAGGCCTTATAACTTACATCCACTCCTTGAGCGATGACTTTTTCGAAGTAACGAGTCAACTCATCGGCTTCATTTACTGAAAGCCCAAGTCCCCCACTACGCACGCCGCGCATCATTCGTTCGTTGAGCTCATCGTCTTCAATTACTCCAGTCACGCGGTCGGCAATTACTTCGACTAAGTTTTTGTCTTGTTCTTTACCAAGCTTGATACGAAATATTTGTACCAAGTGATCTCGCATACGTTCAGCCAGCTTGTGTTGGTTGAAGAAAACATTAGCGTTGTCCTTGCGCGCTCGAAAGCGGCGGATATCATCGGCATGGTGCATCATTTTCTCGGCGACAGACGCCATGCGACGGGCTTCCACTTCTTCAATTTCTACTCCACCTTGTTCATAGGAAAGAACTAGACTTCTGATTAACGAATCTCTATCAATACGACCACTGATAAACAGTGATATAGCGTGTTCTAGACGAACAATTTGGTCAAAACTGTAACTTTGAGTCAGGAAATTAACCATACTTTTAACGCGCAGAGTTTCCACTGAGTCGTAGGGATACAAACGTGCGAGTTGTTCCAACTCAGTTACAATTGTCTCACCTTCTCTCACCGGCTTAATCTGTTTGCGTTGGGGGTTCACCACTTCGCGAACAATCAAACCGTCTTTGAGATAGTACACACGGTGAGCATAGGAAAGGTGCGCGGCATTGTGCGACACCATAATAATCGTCCGTCGGTCAAACGTATTAATCTCATCAATCTTGTCCATCACCTGCTGGGTAGAAATAGAGTCGAGGTTACCAGTCGGTTCGTCGGCCAAGAGAATTTTTGGGTCGTTCACCATGGACCGTGCTACCGATACACGCTGCTGCTGACCTCCAGAAAGCATCGAGGGAATCTTATGTGACACGTGACCCACTCCAAAGCGATCTAACAGTGATTGGGCGCGGCGGTTACGCGTTGTTTTATCAACGTTACAAAAAATCATCGGTAAGGCCACATTGTCGAGTACTGAAAGAGAACCGATCAAGTTGAAGGACTGGAATATAATTCCCATGATGTAGCGTTGGAAGTAGACGCGCTCTGACGGTGGATAGGAGTAGATGTCGTCGCCACGAATGAGTAGTGTTCCCTCTCCGGGAGGCAGTGATCCCTGAATGGAATACATCAATGTTGACTTCCCACATCCAGACGGCCCGAAAAGAATGATGTACTCACCCTCAAAAATATCAGTGTTCACACCCTGAAGCGCCTTAAACTCATTCGATTTTCCCTTGTTGTAGATAATCGAAAGATCCCGACAAACAATAAGCGGTTTCGCCATGCCCCTCTATTATGACATTTAAAAAATCAATTTTATCGACTCATCCACAAAGTAGCGACCGACCGAGTGTGCTTTATATCCAAAGATACAAAAATATGATAGCTTGGAAACAGTTTCTTTTTTATGGAGACAAACATGAAGAGGCACATCGCGACTCGAGAAGATATTCAGAAGCTTCACGACCATCGGAAAAAACATGGCTGGCCCAAAACATTTGACGGTGACCGCAGCGCACGAAAGGATGGACTGACGATTGAACAAGTCGCGGAAAGTATTAAAGGATTGAATAAATCCGAACACAAAATCCCAGACAAACTCAAACCAAAACCTCCTTTCTGAAGGCTACAGTCCCCACAAACCCCACGTTCGCGTGGGGTTTTAAAAATTTTTTGCTTAAAATCCCGAAGTTCAATTAGTCGATATTTTGAGGACAGTTCACCTCAAGAGTACTTCCAACGACTACGTCGAAGGGGCGCCAGCCTAGCGTATATGCGACTGAGGCGTACTTGATGTACGTTGAAGGAGTATATGCGCGTAGCGACAACGAAATGTTCCAAAATTTCGGCTAATTTTTAATGTTCTTGACCCAGCCGAATGTCGACTCGAAGTTCTCCAAAATCAAATCGATAATATTTTTTTCTTGGATCGGTGTGAAGAGTACGAAGTTTTCGGATTTTACGCTGTTGCCAGCGTCATCAGTACATTCAAGGTAGAACTGATACACCGTGGCAGGAGCAAAGTCGATGACGACTTGCACGTGACTGGTGTTGTATTCGATTTGTTCTTTTTCAATTGTGTAGGGGTCGGTACCGCCAGCAACACCTTCTTGATAGGTCATGAGACAACTCGATGGCTCGTCAGTATCCCATTCGATGATGGTTTGGATGCGGGATTCACTGCCTGGGAAAAGGGTTGATTCATTGGTTACGTTGGTGATTATCGGCGGCGCAATGTCCTTGACGGTGATGAACTGAATCGGTTGACTCTTGATACGGTCACCACCTGAGTTTTCGGCGGTCACAAAGGCGACATAACGAGTACCAAGGGTAAGGTCGGCAAGACGCATTTGATGGGTAGTAGCGAGTGTTGGGCGGCCAACTGAGTTCTGTGCGCCGGTGGTTTGATCTTGGAACTCAACCAAGGCTTTAGCTGGCACGGTTGTATCCCAGGCTAGCGTAGCGGCATTTTCTTCTACTTTGATAACACGTAGATTGCGAATATCAGGTGCTGAGGCTTTGGTTTGGAAGGTGAAATTACGACTTTCGCCTTCGATACCAAAGGTATCTTTTGATTTAACTTTAAAGCTGTAGTTAGTGAAAGGATCGAGTCCGATAACCTGAATTTCGTGGTCAGTAGTATCGCCGGCTGTAGAAGATTGACTGTACTGGTAATTCGAACCGTCAAAACTATCGGTCGGTGAAAAAACTACTTCGCCGCCAGCCGCACGGTCAGTTGTCCACTTGATAAGCGCAGTGGTTGTTTCAGGAATCACGGTCGGTGGACCGACGATAGTGAGGTCTTCGGTAATACCCTTGATTGCCTTTATTGTTTCGTTAAGAATCTCTTGCAGCTGCTCGGGACTGGTGATTTGGTTGATTTCTTGAACTATCTCTTGCACTGTTTGAGATTGAGATTGGGTGGTACTTTCGGTGGTTGACTCGCTTTGGGACTGACTTTCACTTTCGCTTGGAGTACCTGAAGTCTGCACACGGTAGTCGGCTGAGATCCCTTGGTTCCCTTCTTCGTCAGCCGAGACCACGCGGAAATAGTACACTCGTCCAGGATCAAGGTCGGTGAGAGTCATAGAGTGCGCTTGCTTGTCAGATACTGGAGTACGTAAAATACCGTAGTCGGGTTGAAGGCCGTAGTTTACTAGTGAGTCCGCGTCTTCATCGGTGTCCCAGGTAATAGTGACAGACTCTTCGGTAACACCAGAGATTTGAACGTTGGAAATTTCCGGCGCTTCTTGATCAACCTGCGCTAGCGCGGCATTATTCACCACAAGTGATAGCAGCACGGTGATTGCAATAAGAACTTTCCCTTTCATAGTTACAGATATCATATCACTCTATCAAGGACTTACCGGCGTGAAGACGTTAATACCTTGATGCGGCGCACTATTAACTCCAAACGGCACAGCCACTCCCCAATACACTCGACTTGTCACTGCTGGTGTTGCCACCGTTGGTTTAGCGATGTTTATGTCAAGGGAATAGGGGGTGGTACTGGAAACAAGGTGACAGCTAGTACAAGTGCTATAGGTAAAGGTCGAGGTCGCAAATTTCTGTTGATTTGAAGGAATGCGAGAAGTACCACCATCCGACAAATCTGTGCCTTGTATTTCAAGATCAGAGCCAACGTTACCTTGATTTGTGACTGTTGTTGAAGCATTGGTGGAGCCGGTGTTACTACTCACCGCTAGTGAACCGTAGTTAATTGGGCCCGTCACGTTAATTGCACGTAGGGTATTGAGTTCAACTCCGGGTGCCGTTTCAAAGTCATAACCATTAGCAGCATCACTTGCCTCCATAAAGGCGTACCATTGTTCACCAGGATATATGCCTCCCGCATCAGTCGAGTCAGCATGGAAGAAAATATCTGCATAACACGAAGCGGTACAGCTGTTGCCAGAACAGTTAATAAACGAGCACTTTCCTCCCGCTGTCGCCGAACGGTAACAACTATTGTTGTTTGCCACACAGGCGGCACCGCCTGCTGTTCCGCTACGATAAAACGTAGTAGTTGCCCTTGTTAAATCTGCGTAGCCGTTGAGGTCGGTCACTGTGCTGGTAGCGTAGACGCGAGTTGTTGTACCAGGAAGCAAGCTGATATTAGCCCCACTATTAAAGGTTGGAGTACTGAAGCTTGGATCAAAGCGCAGCCCCATCCGTGCTACTCGCAAGTAGGTATCTAACGGTGTGCCATTTTTCGTTACGCGGAAACAAAGGTTTTGGTCAACGGTATTGGAAGTGGGTGTAAGCGCATACTCGACTTCTGTGTATTGATTTTGATTGATAGATATACCTGACGTAACATTTGAAGGATTTTCTCGGGCTTGACCGGCTGTGTAGGTACCACGCACACCGACTAAAAGATCGGCAATTGAAGCGCCATTGGTAATAAACGTCGATGATTGCATACATACTGGTGAAGTGCCGCAGGAAGCTTGGATCGGTACTGCAGCAAAGCTCGAATTAGATACCGCCTCACAACTCGGCGCTGCGCCCATGGCTGCGTATTCAAGTAAGAACAACTGGTTAGAAATAGCGGTTCCAGAGTTTTCGATTGCAATACGCAAACGGGCAATATCATTATTGCTATAAGTGGCAGCGGTATTAAGAGCAGCTTTCCAACTCGCCCCGTTTCTTCCTTGTTCTGCTCCAAACCGAATCGTCGGTTCTGTAGTGAGGATTGGACGAGAACTTACATTATCCCAGCCACCGTAATGGAACCAGAAGCTAAAGCCAATCCCTCCGCTATTGTAAGCACTATTTGAAGCATTGAAGGTTGCGACCTGTGCTCGGGCTGAGTTATAAAGAATTACTGTAAAAGTATTATCTGTCTTCCAGTCGACCTCTACTTCATACCATCCAGTAGTAAAAGAGACAGTTGATGAACCGAGCACAGTCGCACTACCCGACGAATCGTTATCGGTGACATCTTTCACCAGCGCAATACGATCGGTACCAAATTGTTCAAAACACACTGCGTAGTTTGTAATGGCTGTTTGCACCCCAAACTTGGCACAAGCTTCGTCACCTGAACCAGCAGTAGTACTTATATATTTCATAAACCGGAACGTTTCACCCTTGCTGACTGTTTGATCATTTCGGAAAATACCGCCGGTGTTAGAGCGACTTGTTTCGCTACCAAAACTATCGAGACCAGATGAGTCACCATAAGCAAAATTATTCCGCACACTAAACAATGATGTCTGTCCGGTGTATTCGGATATGTTGCCATCGTCGAAATCATCAGCGGCGAGGAAGGTGTTATCAACCGAAGAACTCGAAGTGACAGTCGGACTGTTGTAGTACATGTAAACATTAGCGGTATCAGAAGCCGGTAAAGACGGGATCTTAAGCCATACTTCAGCTCGACTGCTGTTAGTCGAAGACCCGACCCAATACGAAATAGGAGTAATACCATCATCTTGAGTAAAGCGAAGGTCGTCAAAGTCCGCTTGCATATCTGAATCATATGTTACAAACACCTGTACCACCGGGTTGGAATACGTAGTTGCGTCAGCGTTGTCGATCCGAATAGATTTGCGAGCTGCCCAGCTGGTGTTGAACCATTCGCTGTTTGGAACATCGGTACCACCATCATCATTACGCCAACGGTAGTGAGTCTGCTGCGTAATGAGGCAGGAACTATTGGTCCACCGGATCGAACCACAGGCAGTCGCTCCATCCACGTCAAAACTTTCGCCGCCGAGATTGCCAGTATAACTACTGAAGGTCCAGGCATTGGCGGTAGTACCACTCAAAGTAACGTTTTTACCTGTAATAGCTGAAGTAGTCGCAAACCGATTCCCAGTGTGGACCATGGAAGCGTTGGCATTGAGGGTAGAGGAAGCTAGGGTGATGAGGGTACCGTTATTGACAGCAAGCTCGAAGTCACCGTTAGAAAGTGACGTGATAGTTGGAGTACCTGATAGATTAAGTCCGCTCGAGTTGAGGTTACGATAGGAATAATAAGAGGCATTAAGAGTTCCGCTCGTGACTGCGAACGCATATGTACCGGCACTCTGTCGATTGATAGCGGTAACGTTGCCACTAGCTCCGATCATTTGGAGTGTACCACCATCTACTGTAGTGGTTGAATTCTGAGCCATAAAGACTGACACCGCTCGCTCACTACCCGTCAAACTAGTGCCATCAAAATCCTTTGCGTAGTTCCAGTACTCAGTACCGGTGGTTATATGGAAATCACCATAAAGATACGCGTACCCATTCACGCTGGAATGCTTTTGTGAGTAGAGAGAACCTGAACTATTCACCGTTGTTGTTGTAGCAGAAGAATTCCACATACGTATATCTGTATTAGTCCCTACTCTGAGCGTATTGTATCGCTCGACGCTCGTCGATTTACTATTAATTGTGTAGTTGGAGGCACTATTGAGATACACCGTACCGTTCCAATTCGTAGCTGTACCACCCACAGAATTAGTAAAGACGCCAGCTACATACAGCACCTTGCCTGAGGATTGAGTAAAGCCTAGTGCACTCGCGAGTGTGAAGTTACGTGTGGTAGTAGCGTTATTAAGGGTATAACTACCACTTGGAGCTGCTATCTGGACTGAGTAGAAATTGTTGGTACCGGGATCGATAGTCTTACCCGCTGCATTGGCATTAAAGAGGAAGGTGGTCGTACTGTTAGTGAAGGTACCTGGCGTAGAGAGGCTACCACCGACCGCAATCGTGCCGGAAGCAAGTGCTACGGAGGCGCCGCTATTAACGGTGAAGTTGTCGGTGAAGGTAATGTTTCTGTCTGACATCGTATAGGCTCCGGTGCCGGCAAAGCGCACACTAAAGAGGTCGGAGCTGGAAGCGAGTAACACTGCCGGGACTGTACTTCGCAATACTAAGTCACTAGTGTTGTGAGTTATGGCGCCACCAGTGTTTTTAAAATCACGGCCGACACTAAAGATACCACTCGGGAGTGTAATGTTGCCTGATTGAATAGTAGTCGAGCCAGTTGTGGTGGCGTTGACGTCTGTCATCGAGTAATTACCGCCGGCAAACTGGAGGGTACCGAGACTTGAGCCATTAGTTTTAAGCACTTTCCCGCCAGTACCGGTAAATCGTTGAATACCGCCGCTATTAGTAAACGTTCCCCCGGTCACAACGAGTGATCCATTAAATGTAGAAGTGCCGGTTGGTAAAGTGAGTGCACCAGCAGATTGACTGACGTTACCATTAGCCGTAAAGGTAGCGTCGGTCATCGTCCAACTACCACTACCAGTGAAAGCGACATGGTTAAGCGAACGTTGATTAAGATCGATTGTACGTGTAGCGCCGGTAGTGGTAAATGTTGTCGTCCCGGTACTACTGGTCAGGATGGCATTTGCATTGAGGATGAAACTGCCACCAACTGAAAGAGCTTCGGCCCCAGCACCGGTCCAAGTACTATTGCTAAAGAGTTCAAGTGTGCCGTCGAACGACGCTCCAGCACCACCACCAGAAAGCGTCACATTCCCCCCAGGAGCAAAGGCTTTAGCACTCCAGACTATCAACTTGCGGTTGGCCGGTAGTGTCAATGTATCGGTACCAGCATCGACGGCAGTAAATGGAATATCGGCATCGCCTGAAGAATCCCAGACCGCCATATCTGCAATTGTTAATGGGTTAATACTTTCATGACGGACAATAACGCGGTTTTCATAAATATTAAGGTCAGCAATACTGGAAACTGGATCTTGCGAGACAGTGGCACCTTTTTGCGCTACGCCATCAATATAGACAACGAAGGTATCACTCGACCCGTACGAAACATTATTAATAGTGTAGATACCGGTCGCAGCGTTACAACTGGTACTGTAAGAAGTAATGCCTGCCATCCGTAACGTAATGCGATTAGTACTACCATCACAGACTGTCGACACTGTTGAGCCTTCGTCGGAGTATACCCGACCGGAAACAGTAATCAGTGCCGCAGAGTTATCCCAAGCCACATAGCCAGGATCTCCACCAGGATCGACATCAAAGGCTTCCCCATCGCGTCCACCATAGTGGTTAGCAAAGCGCCAGGCACTGACGGTGGTGCCGGTAGCAGTGACGTTAGTCCCACTTGAAGCACCACCGGCCAAGGCAAAACGGACTTTGTTCATATTTTTAGCCGGGTTGGCAGTGATGACGGTACCGCCGACAGTGAGAGCGCTGAAACCATTTTGGGACACTTCGTAATCTCCGTTAGAAAGCGTCACTACCGTTGCATTGCCGGTAAGGGTTAAGCCAGCACTGACACTATTGCGAACTTCATAGTACTGCATTGAAGTTGAAGCACTGCCACCGACAGTGAGGGTATAGGTACCAGATCCTTGATTAGTGATGGTAGTGGATGCTGTGGTAGCGCCGAGCACTGTAAGTGAACCTCC
>JAYTZG010000009.1:0-12494 GCA_043742005.1 Minisyncoccota bacterium
CGCAAACTCTTTTTGACGATGGCGATGCCCTTGATGTTGTACTACTCACCACCTACCCGCTGGCGCCAGGCATCCTCGTGAAGGCAAGGCCAGTGGCGATTATGGAAATGATTGACGGTGGCGAACGAGATGACAAGGTGATTGCCGTGCCAGTAGATGATCCTAGATTTGACGACGTGAAGGATATCGGCGACCTCAACAAGCACTTCATTAAAGAAACTTCACACTTCTTTGAAACCTATAAGAAAGTGCAGAATAAAGAGGTGAAGCTGGGTGAATGGCTAGGAGCTTCGGAAGCCAAGGCAGCGTTTGAACGTAGTAGAGAAATGTACAACGCTAAGAATAAATAAGCAAACGAGCGCAAGCGACTATTGCGAATTTAGTTCCGAATTCGCGGCTTTAGCCTGCCGCGAATTCCTGGAACTGGTTGAGTGCCTACAAAATTTAACGCACTCTTTCTCAAAAGCGCTCCGTGGGTTAAAATCTACGAAGCGCTTTTGCTTTTTGCAGCAAGGGCTCCTCCGGTATGAAACAATCCGCTTTACTTATTTTTGCGATAGCATTTTTTGTCACCAGTACTTTTTCGGTACACGCGCAAACTAGCACCGCTTCGACTACCGATGAGGGTGGAAGTATTTTTGATAGTGTAGTCGAGAGCGTCACCAGCATTACCGAAACTGTACAAGAACAACTCCCGCTGCCAAAGCCGGCCCCAAAAAGCATACTGAGCGAGAGAGCGCAGGAACGTATCACTAACCTAGCGGCCAACATTAGTAACCGCTTTGACGGCATTATCGCTCGACTAGAGAACATTCATAATCGGCTTGAAACACGAATCGTTAAATTAGAGGAGGCTGGTGTCGATATGTCCCAAGCTAGACAGTCACTCACCAAGTCGCGCGAAGCTCTAGATAGGGCGAAAGGTGAGTTGCGCGGCATCGACGAAGCTGTCGTCTACGTAGTCGGCTCCACTGATCCCAAAACTTCCTGGCAGCAAGTTAGACTGACTTTCATATCGGCGCGCACTGAAGTACGTACAGCTCACACTGAACTACGAAACACAGTGGCTAATTTAAAAAACGTTCCGCCTGCAACGACGGTAAATTAATAGTATACTCATCGTAATATGGATAAAGAGATCGAATACACTACTCCACTTCAAAAGACACCCGTGGAACCAGAAAGCGTCACTAACGGACCGATTTTGATACTACTCGTTGTACTTCTTCTGTCTGTCTTAGGCGGTATGTATTACTGGTTTACCGTGGTTCGTACTAACACTCCGGTTATCAGTCCAGCAAGCCTCCGCCCCAGCGCCTTACTAAATAACGAGCCGGAAAGCACAAACGCAGAGGCGCAGACTGAGGCCATGGGTGTCGTGAGTACTTCTGATGAAATCCCAGCCATCGATGCCGATGTCGAAAGTACGAACCTCGACTCTCTAGACTCCGAACTCAACGCCATCGAAGCCGAGATCGACGCAGCCTTAGTGGAAGAACCGACTCAATAGTAAGAGATTCCGTCCGCTGGCGTTTTGTTTACTTTTTGGTACACTGGCGCCACTATGGAACATTCACACAGCTTTAATTTTAAAACTGCCTTTACTGTCGAAAACCTCCCCGATTCAGAGATCAAGATTTCTGGAGAACTTCCGTATGCAGAACTCGAAAGCGAGCGAACGGCCGCGATTGTAAGTCTTGGCCGCAACGTTAAGCTCGACGGCTTTCGTGAAGGTCACGTGCCGCAAAATGTGCTGGAGAAGCATATCGGTGAAATGACCATTCTCGCTGAAATGGCAGAACGCGCCATCGCTCACGCCTATCCGCACATACTAGAAGAGCACAGCATCCAAGCTATCGGTCACCCCAAAATTGAAATCACCAAAATCGCGCCGGGCAACCCGCTTGGGTTTGCTGCCACTGTGGCAGTGATTCCGGCATTCAAGCTGCCAGACTACGGTAAGTTAGCCAAAGAAATAAATAAAAATCGAGGAAGTGAAGATGTAACTGACGAAGAGTTGGCTGAAAAAATCAACGACATTCTCCGCCAAAAGGCCGCTTACGAACGGATGCAGTCAAAAGCAGTTGTGTCAGAGGAAGACTCAATTCAAACTAAAGAAGATTTGGAAAACAAACTTGTCATCCCAGAACTCACTGATGAAGTAGCTCAATCACTGGGACAGCCAGGGCAATTCACGGGTGTAGATGACTTGAAAGCAAAACTCCGCGAGCACCTTGAACTTGAGAAGAAACAAGAGGTCGCTGCCAAGCACCGCGCTGATATCACCGACAAAATTATTGAAGCAACAGAAATGATCTTGCCGAAGATTTTAATTGAGTCTGAAGTCAACCAAATGTTTGCCCAGATGCAGGAAGATTTAGACCGAGCCAACCTGAAGATGGAAGACTATCTCAAGCACATTCAAAAAACTAAAGAGGACATGGCCAAAGAATGGGAGCCAGCCGGAGTCATGCGCGCCAAACTCCAGCTCGTACTCAACGAAATCGCCAGAGCGGAAAAAATTACTCCCAATATCGAGCTGGTAAACTCTCAAACCAAAGAACTCCTAGAACGCTTCAAAGATGCCGACGAATACCGCGTCCGTATCTATGTAGCATCAGTCCTACTAAACGAAGAAGTGATGAAGAAGTTGGAGTCGTGCTAAATATTGTAAAAAGAGCGGCGTTCCGTAGGGCCGCCTCTTTTTCTTGACAAAAGACCATAAAAAATGCACTGTTGGCGTATACTGCTCTTTTCAGGAGGCAATTATGCTTATAGACGGAGGCGACTTTCATGCGTCGGGCCCCGTCTTTGGGCCAGACAACGACGTCGTGTTAATTAGAGATATGCGCAAAGACTCACCACTTTGGAAATTCCCAGGCGGTAAGAAACAGCGCTTGCAACCATTTGGTAAAAAACCGCGCGGTGAAACCCCTCTAGAAACCCTACTGCGGGAAACTAAGGAAGAGACTGGTCTTTGGCTTAAAAAGAGAAACGTGCAATTCGTCACCTCATACGATATGGGGTCTTACCGAAAACATGTGTTTTGCTCTCGAATTTCTTCATTCCGTGGTCTGGTACCGCTGAGTAAGGAATATGAGGAAGCGAAGGTCTTCAAACTCAACGATCTGCCGTGGCTGCGAGACTTTCATCCCTGGTACCGTGACGGCTATCTGCAACACATTGTACCCATCCTCAACACCCCATAACCGGTGACGAATCCTTCGTCACCGGTTTTATACTTCTTTTTTTTCTGGTTTCTGATAGGATTTGCTAGTACTTAATTTGAATCGATAGATATATGGAAATGAATAACAAACAAACTGAATCTACTCGCGCACAGCTAGTGCCGATGGTGATCGAAAAGACTCAAGGCGGAGAACGTGCGTTTGACATCTTCTCTCGTCTTTTAAAAGAACGAATTATCTTCGTGACTGGCCCGATTGAAGACTACATGGCCAATCTTATCGTGGCCCAGCTGCTTTTCCTTGAATCCGAAGACCCCAAGAAAGACGTCTTTCTCTACATCAACTCACCAGGTGGAAGTGTGACCGCTGGGTTATCAATTATCGACACCATGCATCACATCAAGCCACCAGTGGCGACCGTGTGCGTGGGTCTCGCTGCCTCAATGGGATCGATGATTCTCTCACAAGGCGCCAAAGGCAAACGATTTGTCCTTCCAAATGCCGAAGTAATGATCCACCAACCATCCGGCGGCGCCTACGGCCAAGCATCCGACATCGACATCACCGCCAAACACATCCTCAAGACCCGCGACCGACTAAACAAAATGCTCGCCAAAGCCACCGGTCAAAAACTAACCAAAATTGAACAAGACGTCGACCGCGACATGTTCATGGACGCCGAAGAAGCCAAAGTCTACGGAATCGTTGACGAAATTTATCGATAACCACAAGTGCCAGCAAAAGCGGTGAGGGCTTTTAGCCCTCACCGCTTTTGCTTTACTACCTACCAAAAATCTAGTACAGTGCTAGCGTACAACTTTTACGAAAATAAGCACCAACAACCATGCCACCAGGGATATTTACGGTTGCGTTGGCACTTGCATTGTTTATGGGCGCTGGAGGCGGATATTACCTCAGATATCTCCAAGCCCTATCCAAAAAATCTTCACTTGAACTGCGCCTAAAAGAACGGGAACTCGACGCCGAACAAAAAGCACTCACCATTGTAGAAAAAGCTGAAGAAAAAGCCGGAGCAATTTTGCAAGAAGCAAAAAGCAATCAAAAACACCAAGAAGAGAAGGCCGAACAAAAAGAAGCCCACCTCACTAAGCGTGAGGAATTTCTCGATAACCGCCAAATGGACCTTGATTCTCAAAAAGAATCTCTCCAAGAGAAAGTCGTCGAAATAAAATCAATCAAGACCTTAATCGACGAACGACAGCTTGAGGTAGAAAAAAAAGTGGAAGAAGCCGCTGGTCTTACCAAAGAAGAAGCGTTTGAACGATTGGTGAAGAAAGTAGAAGTCGAACATACCGAAGACCTGCAAGCCCGCTTTCAAAAGCTCGACCGCGCTGGCGAGGAAGCATTTGAAGAAAAGGCCAATAATCTACTTTTGGCTGCCATTCATCGCGTTGGTAACAACATTCCATCTAATGTCATGACTTCACATGTGGAAATCCCGAGTGACGACATCAAGGGTAAAGTGATCGGCAAGGAAGGGCGAAACGTTCGTGCGTTTGAACGCGCCACCGGTGTTGATGTCCTCATCGACGAATCCCCCGGATACATCGTCCTCTCATCGTTTGACCCTATCCGCCGCGAGATCGCCCGCGTGGCACTCGAGATGCTTATCAAAGACGGCCGCATCCAGCCAGCCAAGATTGAGGAGCTGGTAGAAAAAGCTCGTACTGAAGTCGCTAAGGCTGTTAAAGCCTTCGGGGAAAAGGCAGTGTATGAAGCGAAAGTACCTAACCTACACCCTGACCTCGTGATGATTCTCGGTCGACTTCATTTCCGTACTAGCTATGGACAGAACGTTTTGGCACACTCAGTTGAAATGACCCACATTGCTGCCATGATTGCCGAAGAAGTCGGGGCCGATGTCGCCATCGCTCGGGCTGGTGCCTTAGTTCACGATATTGGAAAATGCGTGAGTCACGACGTAGCCGGTACCCACGTAGAAATTGGTATCCGTATCTTAGAGAAGTATGGTGTCGACCAAAAGGTGATTCTTGCTATGCGTGCTCACCACGAAGAATACCCGTACGAAACTCCGGAATCCATCATCGTCCAAGTCGCCGACGCCATCTCAGGCGGACGTCCAGGTGCAAGACGAGATTCAATCGAAAATTACATTAAACGCCTCAGTGACCTAGAAAACATCGCGACTAGCCTCAGCGGCGTTGATAAAGCCTTTGCCATCGCCGCCGGCCGCGAAATCCGCGTCTTGGTAAATCCAAGTACTCTCAATGACGTGCAATCCGCCGCCCTCGCCCGCACCATCGCCACCAACATCGAAGCCCAACTCCGCTTCCCCGGAGAAATCAAAGTCCACGTCATCCGCGAAACCAGAGTTATCAGCTACGCAAGGTAACAAAACTACTCAGTAAAAGACCGGCTAAACATTGGCCGGTCTTTTGATTACATCAAGACTGTAATTTGGTATTGTACTAAAAGAAAGGGCGCGCCATGCTCATCCTGTTCAAAAAGCTCTGCAAACGTTGTGGCGGCTCCGGCTGGCTCCTTCGGCCTCAGCTCAAGAAGACTATCAATTTCCACAAGTGCACCAATTGTGCCGGTAAGGAAGTTCGGTTTAAAGTCGAAACCTAAAGGGCGATGTCACTGATGTCGCCTTTTCTATTTCTTAGCAACGATAAACACGGTGTAATTAAACTTCAAATCTTGAATTGATTCTTCTAAGATCTGCAGTCCGTTGAGTTCGGCGGCGCGGCGTGGGGCGATTACGGCAGTGGTGTCGGGAAGAATTCCAGCTGCTAAATCTTCGGCGGCCCTAGCGGTATCAGGGTACGGCACGATGTCACACTCTGGCCAGTACGCTTTAAATACATGCGGCATTGCTTTAAAGCCTGGTCATGTGAGGAAATGGTGTTGATATGTGAAGCCGTCACATGAGGCTTTACGAGCAACATATGGTGAATATCAAGCTCAAACATCTGTTCGATTTCGAAGTTATGTTTCGCCATGGCGTACACAGCTTCCAGCACGATGCCTCCATTACTATTTTCAATCGGGAAGATAGCTCGGTCGATTTCTCCCTTATTTAGAGCCGTTAAAACATTCTCTGCTGAAATAAGTGGCAATATTTCTCCGCCGGAAATAGCTTCTTTTTTGAGATAAGTTTCCCCCGCTTGTTCAGAAAAACTCCCCTTTGCACCCATAACGCCAATTTTCATAGGCCAAATCATACACCATCTAGAAAAGTAAAAATATATTACGACACGAGAATATAAACATGTGTAGTCGTGGCATTGTAAAAGTGTTGCTATATAATGATTTCAGCCAAATTAAGGCATCGTGCTTGAGTAATCGCTCACCACAAAAATTAATCGCTGTAAAAATTAATTTCTGAATAATATGAACAAAGCAGACATCATCGGCAAGGTACATGAAGTACTTGGCACAACTAAGGCAGAAGCTGAACGTGCTGTAGAAACCGTTTTCGGTAGCATTGAAAAGGCCCTGAAAGATGGTACTCAAGTATCAGTTGCTGGTTTCGGTATCTTCGAAGCAAAGATGCGCGCTAAGCGAGAAGCTCGTAATCCCCGCACAGGAGAAACGGTTACTGTTGCTGCGATGCGCGTGCCAAAGTTCCGAGCGGCTAAGGCCCTTAAGGATTCTGTTAAGTAATCCTCTCTTAAAAACAGGGCGGCCATCTGGCCGCCCTGTTTTTTTATTGCATTTACATCACATTATGGTACCGTACGCAAAGTTCATCTCGGGAGAAATTCCATGCAAAATAAACCCTCAGCGCTTCTTATTTCAGGAAGCGAAGAACGTCATGTCCAAAAGCATGAGAAGTTGGCCAAGCACCTTACTGATATTGGTGCTGGTCATCGACACTTAGTGCTTCCTTCACAGAAGAAACTTTTCGAAGGACTACGTGAGTTCTTTATACAGAGTTCGAGTTCTTACCCAGTACTAATCTCTTTTTATGGACACGGAAACGAACGTGGTTGGGAAAATGGTTCATGGAGCAACACCCCATACAAAAAGGTCGTAGACCTGTGCTGTCAGTTCCCTCACCATATTCAGTTCCTAAACACCACTTGTTACGGTCAATTCCTAGTCAAAGAGTTAATCGGCAGGCGCTCAGTGAAGACAACTGGCGCCATATGCGACTGGGAATCTGACGCAGAAACATATGGTAACTCCATACGTGATGTACTCAGAGCGTGGCCAGAAGGATTAAGGCCAGAAGAAAGTATGACTGAGGACATATACTCTCGAGACGATGGGAGCTTCGACTTACACTTCATGCCGACACTTCGTTGGGGTGCAATGTTTGATAACTGGTTTTTTTCTAAAAACCCTCAACAGGCTGCCATATGACAGCCTGTTTTCTTTTCCCCTGCTTCTCCACACTTCCTCATTAAATAAAGCGTGCTAAAATATTCAAGTAGCGGAGGTAATACGCTATGCGGAATACGAGAGTGTTCTCGCTATTTCCCATCACACACACCGTAAAAGCCCCATAGCCGGGGCTTTTACATTGCCAGACTTGTATAAATTATGTAACCTAAATACAGAAGGAGACTTGTCATGAGACTCGAACGGTTCATTACGGGAAAGTACTCCCTGTTTGTAATAGCCAGCTCTTATATGAAGCAATATGAGTATGCTGAGGAAGCGCTTGAAGAATGGGAAAGAGCTCGACCATTTTTGGTCTACTCAACCTGTCCATATGCAAAGTCACTCTTATCAAACATGATTGTGGCGCACGCCTTCTTGCTTAACCACGGTTTTAGCGATGACTTTGAACACCTGGAAGAGCTCATCACTCTACTAGGTGCGCCACCACCAGACTATGACCCGCCGGAATCAATCGGCGGGTCTTTTTTATTTGCGCAGCGATTTCACTACGTCTCGAAAAGAAACAACAAACCAAACTCCATTGAGGACCATAAAAGGCAAACTATCTAACATCACAGCGTATCCCACCAAGATAAGCGAACCAATGGCGTTTGCGGTGTCGTATGATCGCGACTTAGCTGACCATTTACCAGACTGATTTAATATGAAAGTGATGAGAATAATCCCCGTACCGATAATTCCAGCTAAAGTAAGTGTACCCATACCTCAAGTATATCAAAGTTGTATTCAAGGCGTTTTATGCTAGAATCGTGGGACTCGCTTGCGGGTGTACCTAACGGTTCATCCGCTGCGCTCGGAAGAAATATGTAAGCTAGCTTCCTATTTTTCCTCGCTTGCGGGTGTAGTTTAGTGGTAAAACGACTGCCTTCCAAGCAGTAGTCGGGAGTTCGATTCTTCTCACCCGCACAATTCAGAGCCGGAGACAGCGCGTCTTGGCAGCTTATAAACATAGTAGAATACTAATATGGAAATACCAGACTGTTTTTATCGCGTGAGTGTAAAGGCGCTTGTTTTAAATGAAACAAGGGACAAGTTCTTAATTTGCGAAGAAGAAAGTGGCTTTTGGGATTTGCCCGGAGGTGGACTTGATTTCGGAATGACGCCACAAGAGGACTTACCGCGGGAAATACAAGAGGAAATGGGACTACCAGTAACAAAAATTGCTGACTATCCGTCATATTTTGTGACAGAGAAGAAAATAAGGAAGGAAGAGTGGAAAGCGTGCGTCCTGTACGAAACAGAACTTGCACACTTAGATTTCACACCATCAGAGGAGTGTATTGGTATTCGATTCGTCGACAGAAACGATGTCGAAAATATGAATGTATTTACTTGCGTTAAGAAAATTGCCGAGATGTTCAAACCTGAAAATCATCAATAGTTGTTTGATACAAAATAGAAAAGCCCGGTTGCTGCGCAACCGGGCTTTTCTATTTCTTTTTGCCGATTTTTCTTTTTGTTTCGGAAATAATATGAATATCTCTTTGTGGGAATGGAATGGAGATCTTGGCTTTATCGAGGGCTTGTTTGCAAGCTTCAGTTAGTAAGAAATAGTACTTTTGTTCAAAGCCGGGCTCATCTACCCAAATCCGCACGAGCAACTCCACCCCAGAATCACCCAACTTATCTACCACCACCATTGGTACTGGCTTCTTCTTTACTCCCTTGATGTCAGAAACTGTCTTCAGAAGCGCAGTTCGAGCTTTGTCGATTGATTCTTTGTATCCTATATTTACTCGCGCTGTGATGCGTAACAAACCTTCTTCAGAATAGTTAGTGATCGGCGAACTTGTGACAAGAGAATTGGGAACACTAATGAAGGTGTTATCGAGTGTCCGAATTTTGGTGGTGCGAAGTGAAATATGTACCACCTCGCCATAGTTATCATCTATACGCACCCAGTCCCCCGCCGTATAAAGTTTGTCGACAAAAATCCCAAAACCAGAAAAAATATTAGCTAGCGTTTGTTGGGCGGCAAAACCAACCGCCAAACCAAGAACTCCCACGCCGGCGATGGCGGCAGTGACATTGATGCCAAGTTGACCCAGTACCAAAATAAGGCCCACAATGATAACCAGACCTCGGTACAACGATCGGACAGTAATTTTTACGAGAGAGTCCTGCATCGTGGTCTTCCGTAGTGCCGCTTCAAAAATCCGAGCGGTGATTAAATAGAAAGTAATTACTATCAAAACCACCACAAAAGCGGAAATAACGTTCGGCACAAAAGACCAAAGCACGCCAAGTGCAGACTGCTTATCAAGACCCAGACGAACAAGTATCTCCTCCATAATTAACTCTAGTATACAACACACATTATTATAAAAATGTTTCTTTGTTAAAATCTCTGTGACTTACGCGTAAGTCGAGTGATATACTTTGCCTATGAATATATTTGTGGAAGCACTAGTGTTTGTACTGGTTTCATATCTTTCCCTCACCAACAGTCTCGCTTCATACATTGAAGCATGGTTACCGACTGAAGAGGCCGCGACAGAAACACCAACCGAAGTCGAGGAGAGTTTTTTGAGTTTGCCTAGTATTTTTGGACAGTCCATACCCGACATCCTGCTTCGTAGTAACGAGTACCAACAAGCCGCTCTAGGGGCTGCAGCGGGCCTCTCCGGTAGCACCACCAACGACCCGTTTGATGCTTTAGTGAATATTTTCTGCACCTTTAAAACAAAAGACTACATTCGGACTACCACCGGCACTGGTTTCTTTATCGATCCTGACGGCATCATCATGACAAACGCCCACATTGCGCAATTTCTGCTTCTGGAGAAAACTGACAGCTTCGGAGACGCTGATTGTATTGTAAGAAGTGGCAGCCCTGCTGCACCTCACTACCGAGCCGACCTGCTCTACATTCCTCCAACCTGGATACAAGAGAACGCCTCACTCATCGACGACGCTGCACCAATGGGTACAGGAGAACGTGACTACGCCCTTTTGTATGTCACCGAAGATATTGACGGTGCTCCTCTTCCTGCCACATTCCCGGCTCTTCCCTATAACGACGACCTATTATCGACCTCGGTACGAGAAGACGAAGTTGTCGCAGCTGGTTACCCAGCGCGTGACCTAATAAAAAACGGTGCTAGTACGGACCTACTGGCCAAAAGAGCTACCACAAGCATCTCCGAACTCTACACCTTTGGCTCAAACTACGCTGATGTGTTCTCTGTACGAGGCAGTGTAGTAGGTGCCGAAGGAGCTTCTGGTGGACCAATTGTTGATGAGAACGGTGATGTAATCGGAATGATTGCCACGCGTGGTGACGACACCGTCGACGGAGAAGGTAGCCTACGAGCCATTACTCTTTCACATATTAACCGTACTATAAATGAGGAGACTGGATTCTCGCTGACAGATAACTTGGCTGGTAACCTTCCCTATCGAGCCAAGATATTTGCCGACACCATGACCCCGTTCTTACTAGAAACTCTCGAGGAAGGTAAAAGCGAGTAAAAGAAAAAGCGCGCCATCGGGCGCGCTTTTTCTTTCTTCGATGCTATTTACTCCGCTTCCGTATCACCTTCTTCTGTTGTGGCCGGCTCAGTCGTCGAAGCATTTACTTGTTCAGGTTCTATCACCGGTGCAGCAATTGAAATATCGATCCCAGCGGCTTTTACGAGCATAAGCGAATCAGCCAAAACGGCATCGCTCTCCTTTACTAGATTAAGTGCGGAAATAATCTCAGTTGATGAAGCGGCGATAGTTTCATTTTTGACGGCTATGTCTATTGAATAAGCTACCTTTTCAGAAATATTGGCTGGTAACTTTGGCATAACGGTCTTTAGAATCTCCTGCTTTCTGTGTATCTCAGAAGAAATTGCGGCAAATTCTTGCTTTTGTTCATTCTCGGTCAAAACAACTGGGACAACGCTCTCGAGTGCAATCGCTCGATTGGCTTCAATGTCACTCATATACACAACGAGCTTCTGTGTCCGTTGCAAGACGTCCACCAAGTACTCACTGGCTAACATTTCATTCTCACTTCGAGTGTTTTTTGATTTTTCAATACTACGATTGACGTCATCAAGGCGACGACTTACGTCCTTACGCAATTGGTCTTCTGGTCCAACTGGAAGTGAATTGAGCAGCTCGTACGCTCGCGTAGTATTGATCTCTACTCGGGCCATAATTTTGTCGTAAGCGGGGATTCCAGCCGACTCAACCTGTGATTCGTTTGCAGACAAAGACTCGTTGATCACATCTACCACCATTTGGGCTGGATTACCCGAAGCCACGTCGTTCATAGCTAGCGCAAGTGTTGTGTTGCCCTCTTCTTGGAGAGAAGCTGATTGCAGCTCAAGTGTGGTAGTAAGTTGAATTGAAGCAAGTGTGGCTTGGTCTACGTCGTCCTCTCGCATAACATCAATCTCATGTTGCACGATTTCAGTATGTTCTTTCACCGCTGCGGCAATTTCCGCTTCTACTTCATTAGTCAGCTTTCCTTCGTTAGCCAACAGTCGAGCTTCGGCGATACGACGGTTGATTCGTTCGGTCTCCCACTCGACTTTTGCGTATGAAGTGACTGTAAGTGTACTTCGGACTTCTTCATTAAAACGAACCTTTACTGCGTACAGATTATCTCCAGGCACTGTGCGTTCAGCCAACACAGGGACAACCACGAGCAAAAATGCTGCCGTCACCGAAGCCCACTTTAATACTATTGAAAAAGGGATCTGTACCATCTCGTAGCCAGGTATGGACAGCATCTTTTGTGAACGAGTCGCCGGCTTCCCCGCCGTCGCAGACAATGGATGGTACTCCATATAAGAAACCACCCGCTCACGCAGTTCTCGTCGTTCAGCCGACTGTAACTTTACAGTGCTGGCCTTTGTATGAAATTGTTCGCTGAAGCGTTTCATGATTATTTTTTCTTGGCTCGGTTCTTTTCAGCTTGCT
>JAYTZG010000010.1:0-12456 GCA_043742005.1 Minisyncoccota bacterium
CCTAGTGTCGAGATGTAGCTGGTAAGCGCGTCAAACCACACGTACATTACATGGTCGTCGTCTTCTGGTACTGGGACGCCCCAATCCATGCGGCTTTTATGACGGGAGATGCTGAGGTCCTCGAGTCCACCCTTCACAAACTCCAGCGCCCACTGTCTTTGCCACTGCGGCGTTACCGACGACTCTTTATTCAACTGTTCGATAAGTAGCGCCTGGTACTTTGATAGCCTGAAGAAGTAATTCTCTTCTTCCACCTCTTCGACTGGAGTCTTATGAATTAAACAAAAACCGTTTTCATCAAGCTCTTCCTTTTTATAGAAAAGTTCGCAACCAACACAGTAGAGGCCGGTGTAGGATTTTTTATAGATATCTCCCTTGGCATCACAGCGACGCCAGATTTCTTGTGCGGCAGCTTTGTGTTCCGGGCTTGAGGTACGGATAAAGGCATCGTACGAAAGATTGAGCTTGTCCTTGAGTTCATTAAAGGTACTGGCGAAGTGGTCGACGTACTCTTGCCTATCACGGCCTTCAGCGTCAGCTTTTTGCGCAATCTTCTGACCATGTTCGTCGGTACCGGTATTAAAAAATACCTCGTGACCCATAAGACGATAGTACCGCGCGAGCGTATCCGCCTGCACGAACTCCAGCGCATGCCCAATATGCGGCTGGTCATTCACGTACGGGAGGGTGGTGGTGATATATTTGGCTCTTTTTTCTAACATTAAAACAACTTTAGCATAAAAATATCGTATTGGAATAACATTGACAGAAATACTGCAATGCATTATAACTACCCCTCCTCGTAATCCTGTGAGGAAATTTTTTGGAGTATTCCATGAATAAATTTGTTCTTTCCGCCCTGGCTGTCGCTGCCGGAACCATTCTGGCCGCTGTAGCTGCGGGGTCAATCAGACGCCAAGGTGGCGTTCTGCCGGCGATCGACAAACTGAAGGGATCGAAGTTCGTCCAGAGCGCTTCGGCAATTGCCACCAAGGTACTGGAACACCCGGCATACGCTGCTACGGTCGGCAAAATCGTTTCCGGCAACACCAACGACAATTTCGTCGGCGAGCATGTCGACTCCGACGCAAAGGCCAAAGCTGCTTAAGTCAAAATAGCAGCACGAGGACTCCCCGCCACACAATTATGTGGCGGGGACTTTTATTTATACACAGCTACTTCTTTGACGTGAAGGCCCGGGGGGAGGACAATGCACTTAGGACAGTACAACGTCTTTATAGTAACCCTGATGGAGGTAGTCATGATCAAACAATCTGATACCACACTCCCTACCGCAACTACCGGCAAGGTCGTGCGGTATGCGCTTAGCACAGTCGTTTTTGCAATGCTGCTTATCAGTGGCCTGCAGGCGATTTGATTGAACGGAACCCTTGAGGTTCCACTAAAAAGGCCCGCGCTAGCGCGGGCCTTTTCCTTTCTATCTGAGGTACTCTACTAATTTTGAAATCTCCATTCTTGTCTGCTCCCCGGTATCACGATGGCGGACGGTCACAGTATCTTTATGGGCTGGCACTTCTTCACCAAGCGTATCGAAGTCAATCACGATGCAGTACGGGGTGCCAATCTCATCTTGTCGGCGGTAGCGCTTGCCGACATTACTGTTGTCATCATAGGCAACATTGCCAAATTCCTTTTTAAGGAGCGCAAATACTTCCCGCGCTTTACTCACTAGCTCTGGCTTGTTCTTCAAAAGCGGTGAGACAGCGACACGGTATGGTGCTAGATGAACTGGAAGCTTCAGGTAAGTACGCACTTCCCCGTTCATTTCGTCTTCGGTGTACGCTGCACAAAGAGCGGCGGTAAGCGCCCGACCGACGCCAAACGATGGTTCCAGTACGTGGGGAATAAAGCGGGTACCATCGGCTTCGATGTATTCTAGTGATGTGCCACTAGCGTTCATATGGCTCTTGAGGTCATGGTCAGTGCGGTATGCAAAGCCTGCTAGCTCATCGAAGCCTTTACCCGGATAGTTGTATTCGAAGTCAATCGTACGCTTACTGTAGTGAGCAAGGTCGTTGTCTGGAACTTCAAATTCTCGAACATCCGCGCGAGCAAGACCAAGATGGTCAAACCACTTCCAGAGTTCGAGTCGCCAGATTTCGAATTGCTCCACCCAGTCTGCTTCTTTTACAAAATATTCAATTTCCATCTGTTCAAACTCACGGACGCGGAAAAGAAATTCGCGGGGAGCGATTTCGTTCCGAAAGGCTTTCCCAATTTGGGCGATACCAAACGGCATTTTTGGTGACATTGAATCCACCACATTTTTAAAATTAACAAAAATACCCTGCGCTGTCTCTGGACGGAGATAAACTTTTCCGTCGGGACCAGCGGTTGCGCCGATGGTCGTTTCAAACATGAGGTTAAAGTTTCTTACCTCCCCCCAATCATGCTTCTTGCAGTTTGGGCAAGACTGTAAGTTACCAGCAACCAAAAGGGACGGAGCCACCATCCTTCCCTCAATAACTAAGTGGTCAGCCCGAAAACGCATTTTACAGTTTCTACATTCCACCATCGGATCAGAAAATCCAGCACCAGTATGACCTGAGGCTTCCCAGACTTTGGCGTTCATTAAAATCGCAGCATCAAGACCGTACATGTCTTCACGGCCGTCGACGAACATTTTCCACCATTCGCGTTTGATGTGGTTGTTGAGGGCAACGCCCAAAGGACCGAGGTCCCAGGTACCTTTCAGTCCCCCATAAATTTCACTGCCTTGAAATACAAAACCCCGTCGCTTGCAGAGCGAAACAACTTTTTCCATTGTGTCATCTTTTTCATTCATAAGTTAAATGCGAATTTAGGTTAAAAAACGAAACTTCCTTTACAGCTCGCTGCAAGCTATTTCTCCCTTGGGGGTCGAAATATCTTAAGCGCCTGTATAAATTCAGAATAATCGCTACGCTCATTTCTTCATTCATTGCGTTACCAATCCGTTGCCTGCTGCGTAGCCTGATTCTGGTGGCAGCTCAATATACCGCAAATCACTGTCAGCTGTAAGGGTGGCGCCGGTAAAGCGGTCGGTGGCCTGTAGGCTGATACCGTTGATCAGTAGTGGTGTTATACCAACTTGTGAGGAACTTGGCAAAATACTGACGGAAAAGAGGAGTTCTCGCTTGCCATTACCTTCGATATTTCCTAAGTCCCAGCGAATGTCTTTGGTCACTGGATTGTAGTCTACTGACCCGGAACCAACTGGGTCGTTGAGCCACGTCATATGGGTCGGGAGCGAGGTTTCTACTATAGTATTGGTCATATCGTTGGCGCCGGCCTCAACCAGGAGCGACACTAGGTAGGTGGTTACCTGGCCAACTTTGGGTGGGATGGGGCCAGACATGTGACTGACTTGGCTTGTCACCACCGCTTGCGAAGCATACTTCGCACTGGCTTTTACACTACCGATTAGTTGCTCCTGGGCGCCTTGTTCGGCTACCCTACGGGCATAGACATTGACGGTTATATCAAATGAGGACGGTCCACGCTTGCTGTCTCCGGTCAGGGCAAAGTTTAGGGTACGAGTAGAACCTGGGGATACTTGCTCAAAAGAAGAATCATTGGAACCCTCCCACCGAATAGTTCCCTTGTTGGAGTCGTAGAAGCCATTGCCGCCTGAGATGGAACTCTCGGAGAGAGCGTTACCACTTGGCACCACCTCAACGACCATGTCATACACCGTTTCGTCGAGGGTGTTCTTAATGGTGATTTCTACCGGTGCGCTTCTACCTTGTTCGAGGATGGCCATACCGTCAGCGTCGTCATCAATAATAATGCCAACGTCTATAAATGGGCTTTCGATAACAAATTCTGTCCGGGCTTCAGCTAGTAATGAACCGACGATAAATTGATTGTCTGTTTCGGAAATACCAGCGGCGAAGTTGATACCAAACCCCTCATTGACCAGACCGTTGATGGTCCCTTTGATTTTAATCTTGACCGACTGTTCTGATTTTAGTTCGTCAATCTTCCAAGTGTTTTGGTTGTAGATAGGTTCCGGATCGGAAGTCTTGTAGCTAAATCCATTGGGATATACGGCACTTACAATCACGTCATTTTGCACCTTTGACGAATTTGATTTTACCGTTAGAGTCACTTCCACATCTTGTCCCGCTGATACTTTGCGTACAGACGAAACCTGCATAGTGATCGGTGAAGAAGTAATCTGGAAACGTAGCGGCTCAGAGACTTTATAGAATGTGCCATCTGAACCAATGATTTTGTATTCGAGGGTGGCGTCAATCTGCTGCGATTCATTTTCTTTGCCGTAGATAGCGGCTTGAATTGGAATATTCTTAGCTTCGCCAGGAGTCAACGTACCAACAGTAATACGTTCTTCGTATAAGTTTCTAATCGGTTCGCTCACACTGCGCGCGCCGACTGGATACTTCACGACCAACACGGCTGAATCAACTGCCACGGTATTTTGATTGGTGATACCAATTTGGAGTGACATCGTCTCACTACCGCCAATTGTGGCTGGGCCGGAAATGTTTATATTGATGTTTTGACCAGAAATATTATCCTGGCCAAAATACCAAAAAGCACCTGCCAAGACTGCCCCCAATAATGCCACTACCAAAGTGCCGACGAGAACAAACTTACGATAGCGGCGCGGTGGTTCTACCCCAACTTCTGCTTCGGCTTCTGCACCAATTATAAGTGGTTCGCTAGTTGGTGTTACAACTGGAGCAATCGGCGCACCAGTTGGAGTATGCCAGTTGCGTGAGACATCGACGGCTGACGGTTCCTCGAGGGAATGTCTTTCGGAGTGTGGAGTATCAAAACCACGCGAATAGAGACGCTTACGCATCTCATCAATTTCGTGCTGACTTTTAATGTCCGACATGAAATAAGTATAGCATCAGCCTCTCTTAGAGCCTCTTAGAGATGACTGGTAGCAACAGCTTTTTCGATACTTTCGGAGAGTAGCTTGATGAGGTCTTCGCTGTACAAAGACTCGACGTCGACCAGAGAGCTACTGATAGCGCAGGCGGGAAGGGTTTTTTCGTCGACGTATCCCAGTGAAAGGAAGCAGTGGGCTTGGATAACTTTTTCCACAAACTCACGCTCCTTAAGTGTTGAAACTGTACACTCAAGCGCGGACACTATGTAGTCAAACAGTGCCGGCGCGGCCTCTTGAGTTCCATAAAAGCGGCGCAAAAAGCGGGTCAACGAAACCACCCCCCCGCGCGCTGCTTTGTCAGTTGCCAACATAAAGAAGTTCTTTTTTACTTCGATGCTGCCGATTTTCCAGGTTGCCTTACCCTTTATCAGAGAAACTCGTACTAGTGAAAAGTCCTGCAAAGCAAACCGCTGACGCGATCTCTCCTCACGTACGCTGCGAGCCTCCGCGTATAACATACCAGCCTCTTTGGTAAACAAGAGATAAGAACGGTCAGCAGTATTTCTATTGAACGTACCGCAGACCAAGGCTTCTGTGGTGTACATCGAGTGACTCATTAAAGTTTTTTGATTGCAAAAGTGAATTGTTCGGTGTCAGTCGCCACCACTTCCCCATCTATGTTAGCAAAGACCAGTTCCTTTGCGCCAACAGTCTTCACAAGCACATTATGGTTAGACTCGATGGCAGCGCGGCCTGTGTCCGACGTACTTATAGTGAGGACAATGGTGTCTGTCGGCTGAAGACCTTCGGTCTTGCGCCTCCCCTGCACTGCGCGTATTAGTTCCCGCACATTTCCTTCAGCGATGAGTTCTGGAGTTAGCACGGTATCAATTGATACAATCTCACCCACCACATATTCTTTCGCATTTAGTTCATCAAGCACAATTTTCTGCATGTCTTCACTGAGCACTGGTCCGATCACACTTGCGACCGGTTGGCGCACTTTGATGTTTGATTTTGTTCTAGCCTCAAGAGCTGCCGTCACAATCTCACGGGTGGCTGCCATATCAGCATTAAGTTCAGTATTTACATTTTTAATTTCAGGCCATTTTCCAAGATGAACACTTTCCGCGTCATCCTCTTCCTTCACAACTTGCCAAAGATACTCAGCATAAAACGGCATGACTGGTGCCATCACTAGGGCGAGAGTACGGAGTGTGTAGCGAAGAGTTGCGAGGGCGAGGGCTTTGTCAGCAGTGTCATCACCCTTGAAGCGGTCACGACTGCGACGTAAGTACCACACTGAAAGATCGTCGATAAAGTCACCAATTGGTCGCGTTGCTTTATCCAGCTCATAACTCTTGTAGCCAGCGGTTGAATCATTCACCAATTCCTGCAACCGCGTGATAATCCACCGATCAAGAACATGACCTGAGTCAGCGTGCGGAGTGGTGCTGTTCGCAAACATCTCATACATCGCCAGCACATTGTGCAAACGACCGATATTTTTGCGCTGCAACTCGAGGACTTCTTTTTCCATGAAGTTGAAGTCTTCTCCCTTAGCTGCTGGTGACGAAAGTAGGTAGAAACGCATCGCATCAGCTCCAGCTGTGTGCGCCACCTCCATTGGGTCTGGATAATTTTGCAGTGACTTACTCATCTTGCGACCATCTTCCGCGAGGACAGTTCCGTTTACGACCACGTTCTCAAACGGTGATTTACCAAAGAGTGCGGTCCCGAGCACGATAAGTGAATAGAACCACCCGCGAGTTTGATCGAGTCCTTCGGCGATGAAGTTGGCCGGGAAGTAATTCTTTACAAATCCTTCACGATTCTCTCCCATGAAGTGATGTTGGGCATACGGCATTGAACCACTCTCAAACCAACAGTCAAAAACGTCGGGAATTCGTTCAAGTTTTACTTCGCCTTCATAGAGATCAATGTCGTCGATATAGGGTCGGTGGTAGTCGAGTTCGAAATTATCATTGCGTGGAAAGTTAACAAATTGATGAATTCTCGGTTCTGCATTCTTTGGATAAGCCCCTTTAAGTACCTCTAATGTTTCCTTGGTGTTTCGGCCAGTGATGACTGATTCCAGCATCCATATTGGATCCCCATGTGACACCAAAACAATAACCTTTCCTTGATGAGTAAGTTCCATATCGTACAGAAAATCAGCCATTCTGTTGCGAATGTCATTCAGTGTCTCCGAACCAAGCACCGATTTTGTAAACTCTTCTTCAGGAGAACTAAGGAACGTGTCTTTAGTGCCATGTGGCTTTCCTTCCAGATCTCCCATGTCAGATTCACGCAACCTCGCGTCTTCTTTTAGTTCATGAACACTAAGTTCTGTCGCCAAAATTTTCGCGGTCTCTTTGGTTCTCTGCAGAGGTGAGTGATAAATGTAATCAACATTCGCTGGTAGTTGCTTAGCGGTTTCTTTTGTTTGCTGTATCCCAACTTCTGTTAATGGGTTATGTACTGTACTGTCACTATTTAGTAACTTCTTAACATTGTATTCACTCTCACCGTGTCGAATAAGAATATATGTGTTGCCACTCTTTGGGATGTACTGCTGCAAGTCTTTGAGTGAGCCGATAACCTTCACTTCTTTGGTTTCTGGATTTCGCCAGATTGGCAGTGGTGCCCCCCAGTAGCGCTGGCGAGAGATAGCCCAATCGCGTGCACCTTCGAGCCACTTCCCGAAGCGGTTTGTACCCACGTGTTCTGGAACCCACTTCACTGTATTGTTAGCAGCGATGAGATCGTCTTTCATTTCTGGTACTTTCACAAACCACGATGTAGTCGCGTAGTTTAAAAGCGGAGTATCACAACGCCAACAGTGTGGGTAGCTGTGTGAAATGGTTTCTTTTTTGAAAATCTTTCCGGTAGCTTGGAGCGCACGAAGAATTTCGATGTCGGTGTCTTTGTGATCAACGCCAGCCTGCTCGTCGTCCTTTGGTTTTACTAAGCGACCAGCGAGGTCAGCGACCGCCTTTACAAAATGGCCTGTATTATCTACGTGATGAATAATTGGGAGATTGTTCGCCTCTGCAAGCTTTAAGTCGTCATCACCATAAGCTGGTGCAATATGAACAGCACCGGTCCCCTCCTCTCCGACCTCAACGTAATCAGCGTGATAAATTTGCCATACATTTTCAAATACAGTGTTGCTAAATTCTAGATGTCGGCTATCTACTTTAGAGCCGTATGCATTTTTTATATAATCAAAGGGCGGAAGATATTTCTTACCCACCAAGTCAACTCCTTTCATCTGCTCTACTATTTCGTAAGGTATTCCAATGAGTTGAGCTAGTCGCCCTTTAGCGACAATAAAACTTTCTCCGGCTTTTGCATTCACTTGCACAGCAACCTCTCCAGAAGTTACTGTCCCAGATTCATAGCCAGTCGCTGGACCTTTGACTGTAACCTTCACATAATCAATCTCATTATGAACTGCTGCGGCCATATTCCCTGGCAGTGTCCATGGGGTTGTTGTCCAGACGAGCAGACTCGTATCAGTCACGTTACCTGCATCATCAAGCAGCGGGAGCTTAACTGTCACCGCGATATCTTTAATATCTTTGTAGCCTTGGTTGACTTCGAAGTTAGAGAGGGTTGTTCCGCAGCGCGGACAAAGGTGCATACTTTTGAAGCCTTCGTATACGAGACCCTTATCCCAGAGTGACTTAAAAACCCACCACACACTTTCGGTGTAGGTACTATCCATGGTTTTGTAGTCGTCAGCCATATCAACGAAGCGACCCATGCGCGGAATAATCTCTCGCCAATCGTCGGCATAGCGCATTACCGCCCCACGAGCTTTTTCGTTAAAATTCTTCACACCGTATTCTTCGATATCACGCTTAGTCCCAAGTCCGAGCTCTTTCTCAATGAGGTTTTCAAGTGGCAGCCCATGGCAGTCCCATCCCCACTTACGATTCACGCGGTAGCCATTCATCGTCCAAAAGCGCGGAATTGCATCTTTGATTGTTCCCGCCAGAATGTGTCCATAGTGCGGGAGCCCGGTCGCAAATGGTGGCCCGTCATAAAAAACAAAATCCCCGACCGGCGCTTCGCCAGCTGGAGTTTCTACACTCTTTTTAAAAATATTATTTTCTTGCCAAAACGCGAGCATCGCCTCCTCCCGGAGCGCCACTTCACTTTTTGGTACATTTTGTACTACTTCAACACTGTCGTTTTCACGACCATGGATTTTGTTCATATATAAACTTAATTAATGTATATCAGACATCCCAGCTGACTTTCGCCAACCAGCGTATGGTGTATCAGACCATGTAAAGATAGTATCACGATTTTTTTATATAAAAAGGTGGCCCTTTTGGGGGCCACCGATATCTACGTAAAAGTTGCGTAGTCAACAATCAGGATGCTTCCTTGACTGTCTTTGCCAAATTGACAGGACTTTGAAAATTCTGTGTCGCTATACCAAAGTGAACGAAACTCCGAAGCTAACACGCTTGCATCGTCAACTGGTTCGGCGCTGCGCTGAACCAAAACTAGTCCACCAAGCCAAAGTGACAGGGATGGGATACAGCGAGCGTCTTGAGTCCGCTTCCAGTATCGCCACTCCGCCCAATTGGCAAAGAGACCGGCAAAGAGCACTTTGGCGAAGCCCTTGATCTTGCTTCGTTTGTGTTTCTGATAGAGCCGATCGAATTCGCTCTGATCGAGCGCCATTTTTCTCAGTTTACCCATGACTACAATCAGTCTGAACTTAGCGATTTTATAAGCTTTGTTGCCAATAACAACTACCACACGAGAGTGGCCTGCATGAATACGCATTGCTCTCTCCTCGAGTAGTTAAATCCAGAAGGGATTGTACCGTTAATTCCTAATTTGTAAATCTACATCCTCTCAGGTGCTTCAATACCCAGGACCCACAAGCCTTTTTTTAAGGTAATGGCGACGGCTTTCGCAATAGCGGCTTTGTATGGAGCATACTCGTCACTTCCGTCAGCGATTTTTTCGTGAGCGTAAAATGAGTTGAAGGCACCGGCTAACTCCGTCAGAAAACCAGTCAATTTATGTGGTGCTCGTTCCTGCATGGCACTAGCAATTACCTCCTCGAACTGATACATCAATAATTCAACATCGCTAATTGGAGGATAGATAACTTCTGTGCTTGGCAGCACACCAGCCGCTGCTGCTTTTTCTAGTACCGACAATATTCTGGCGTAGGTGTACTGTAGGTACGGACCTGAGTCACCTTCAAAAGAAAGAGCCCTCTCTTTATCAAATACAATATTAGAACCAACTGCCTGACGGAGAATCTGGTACTTGAGCGCCGCCACGGCCACCTGCTGTGTCAGTTCTTCTAGATTGTCAGTGCGAGTATCGGCCGCCTTCTCGCGCGCGGCTTCTTCCATTTCTTCTAGTAGCGACTCTCCCGTGAGTACATTGCCTTTTCGTGACGACATCTTGCCAGAGGTGAGTGTAAGAAAACCAGTTGGAATATGCTCGAGTGAACGATCAGATGCTTCAGGATAAAGTTCTCTTGTAGCTGCGTACAAAACTTTAAAATATTCGGTTTGTTCGTTCCCAGTTACAATAATTGAGGTATTCCAATTTGGAAAAAGTTCTCTTTTTTTGGCGAAGTTACCCAAGTCTTTTGCTTCATAGGTCGGGAGTCCTTTAGAGTTGAGAAACACGCGGGTATGAAGTCCAACTTTTTCACCCTTGTATACAATCGCCCCATCACTTTCTTCAAACACTTTACCTAGGTTGTCATTCACAATTTCAATACCCTTCGGGGCAGCTTCACTCTCAAAGACCACGGTGTCAAAGTGCGTACCGAGTCGTCCGCAGATAGAATCGAGTTGTTGTTTTGAAGTAGTGATACCCCGAGCGCGAAGCGATACGAGGTCAGAGTCAGATCCGGCGTAGAGAGCTTGGTTCACAACCACAATCTCTGCCTGCGCGGTTTCGCTTGTCTCGTACGCATCGTTACCGTACCGGTACGCTTCACCCAGTGCATTGATATCGTCAGGGTCGCCCGCAGTCTGTTTGAGCCCCCACACTGCTTTCGCTACAGTGAGACCAATGTCTGATGGATAATTGAGTCGCTTCACCTCGGCACCGCTATATTCAAATAGTCGGGTGATTGATTCACCAATGATATTTCCTACTAAATTGCCAACGTGAAGAGGCTTAAAAAGATTCGGGCTGGTGTATTCAACAAGCACCAACTGACCCTTTTGTGATTCATTTCTTCCCCACTTTTCGTCATCTTTGATGGCTATCGCAAGAGACTGCGCGTAGAACTCTCGAACGAAGTGGAAGTTTATAAAACCCGGTGGCGCCACCTCGACCATTGTAAATATTTCCAGGAGCGAACTCGGGAGCGCCGCCTGTATCTGCTGAGCTACATCAAACGGTGGTTGCTTGAGTTGCTTGGCCACCACCAGCGCTACATTGGAAAAATAGTCAGCCCGAGTACGCTTGTCGGTGGGATGATCGACTACAAAGTTAGCCCCCTCAATCCCGAGAGTTTTAAGTGCTTCCAAAATAGCGCTACGAATCTGTTCCTGCATAGTTCTCCTTACAATAGCCGATTATCGGTTCATTTACAAAGGGGCACCACCTTACTCTATCCTTGTCACAGTCTGACCGCTGCCATCACTAAAGACATTGACCGTATAGCGTCCCAACACCTGCCCGCGGGCTGTTTCCACGCTACAGCGCCAGGTTCCATTACCGACATTTCCAATTTCTGTCCAGCCACGATAGCCTCCGGTATTTGTCCCTGCAATTGGATATTTGATGCGAGCGCGTTCAGCCCATTTGCCGTTTGCGTCTATGTACTGCCAACGATGATAGATATCCGTGTGGAGTCTGGCTGGAGCATACACCCGAGCAAAGCAAGACAGTGTCGGGGCCGCTGGATGAAGTTCCGCTTTCATAAACGGTAGTCCTCGCCACCAAGGTTGAGACTCGGTCACTAAGCGATAGTCATTGCCTGTCTTGGTCACTGAGTGCACAACTTGGAGTTCCGTCAGAGAAAGAGGAATTGGTGGAATCACGCTAGTGAAGTAGAGGATATGCAGGGTGGTATAGATCGCGCCGATAACCAAAATAACCCGCCTGGTATTCACCCGCATGAAGTTGGGAACGATTCGATATAAAAGCTGCACCACAATTGTCACAAAGATAAGTGCCACCAAACCACTGAGAATAAACATCAAATCCCCCATCACTCCAAAGATGACTGGCAAAATAAGTACAGTGTATGAAAAGATTCCGATGAAGAAAAGTGAAATATGATAGACCAAGCGGTCAGAACGTTTGTGAACGAATTCATTTCCAAAAATGACTGAGAGTATCAGAAGTAGAAACGGTGCGCTAGTAATCCAGTCGCCACTGCGCCCGTAGAAAATCAACATTCCGGATAGAAGACCGCCAAAAGAATACTGCATTACTCCGGGCATAATGCGGACAAGCCACTTTGAGAACCTCTCCCCCATCTTTTCGGCTACACCACTATAAAACAAGAGCAAGCTGCACGAAGCCAGGAGCGCATAGACCAGGAGGATGAGACTGTCGACAAAGTTGTCGATTTGGTTGAGTAAGATTGT
>JAYTZG010000011.1:0-5403 GCA_043742005.1 Minisyncoccota bacterium
TCAAGCAGTAGTACACAATACGGATGTTCACGAAGCATGTCCGGCAGCACTCCGCTTTGACTAGCGTCACCAAGCAATTGAAAAAGTGCGTCGCCGCCACTAAACTCCGACATATCAAGACGCTGCAACTTTTGTTCTCCACCAAAGAAAATATTTGCGAGCGCTTTCGCGGTCTCAGTTTTTCCGACACCAGTTGGTCCCAAGAAAAGAAATGAACCAATTGGTTTGTCCGTTGATTGTATGCCGGCTCGCGCTCTCCGCATCGTTCCTGCTATTGCATCAAGCGCTCGTTCTTGACCAATAACTTGTAGGTGAAGTTTGTCTTCTAAGTGTAGTAGCAGGTCTCGCTCTTCGTCTTCGATTGGTCCGGCTGGGACACCAGTCTTTTCGCTGACGATTTTGTAAACTAGATTTGCGTCAATGACATCTTCACCAGTCGCTGCAGCTTTGGTGGCTATCTCAACTAGTAGCTGCACTGCTTTGTCTGGCATTACTCCCTCGACGATATAGCGGTCGGCAGCTATCGCAATCGCTTTTAAACTGCTGTAGGTAAATATGGTGTTGTAGATACGCTCGTTTTTTAGAGCTATGCCTTGCAGGACTCGGACGGTGGCGCTTGTGTCAGCGCTCTCAATCAAGACTTCTTTAAACCGACGAACGAACCCACCTCGTGGTTCAAGTACAGAGTGGTACCCTCCTGGGGTGTCAGTGGCAATAACGTGAATAAACGGCGAGGCCAAGTATTCATCCAGTAGTTCAGACAAGTAAACACCAAGCGCCTCTGTCTCTTGCAACAACGTGCTGAGGTTTTCAATGACAATGATAATGTTGCCAGAATGCAGGGCCTCGTCAAAAAGATTAATGAGTGCCACCTCCAGATCTTGCTTGTTACCAAAGGTCGCTAGAAGTCTGTTGGTATCAAGAACGACAATGTGTTTTTGCGTAATAGCGTCAAGGGCCGTACCGTTATTAATTCGACGCTCAACCTCCATAATGAGGTCAATTTTACCTACCCCCGCTTCGCCCACCAAAAGTACATTAGCGGTCTTGGCTTGGGAAAGGATAGTCTCAATCTGTTCCACCTTCTCGCTGGCATAAGGAGTGTTGTTGGTAAGAGTCGAAAAAATTGCACTAGTTCTAATGTCTCGCGAGAAACGCTTTAGCAGGTAAGCAACTCCGTAAGTCCATTCCCGACCGAGGCCGTTGGTTTTTGAAAGGTTATCTTTACTCCAGGTGCGAAGATGACGCTTTTCTTGGTGATAGGTACTGATTACCCAGGTTAAAGCACCGGTAAAAGTCTCAAATGAAACACCTTCACGTTTTAGGAACTGCGCAAACGCTTGGTCATGTGATACGAGATGTTTTCCAATATCAATAATAGTGAATATACGATCTTCCGGAAGAATAATAGAGTTAGCGTGAATTTTCAGGCGAGGCGTCTCTAGAAATGCAGCAGCCACACTTGGGATAATGCCAGAGCGAAGCAGTACCGCGCCGCCGAAAGTCGACTCAAAAAAAGCCGAAGTGGCGTCAGTCGTGTCTTTTAAAATAACTTTAGCAGCGTCGTAAGTTAGACCTTGCATCGGTTCAGTTTCAAGTCCTATTACTGAGTTCAGTCCGCGAAAAAAGAAGCTATTGTGATAGGCAAATAGTAAAACCTGTTCTAACCACAGTGCCACAAAGAGCCCGGTGAGACCAAAGGCTGCGGCTTCCAAGTAGGGTCTCTCAATGAAGTATATTAGTGCAATACTAGTTGCGCCAGAAAGTGCGCTTCCAATGAAGAAAAAAGTGCGCAAGAAATACATGTTGTTGCGACTAAGTATCCGCTCAAGTGCGATAGCGGGAGCAAACTGTTGAGCGCTGTCAAATAAAGTTTTCATATGGTTGTATAAGAGAACAGCATACTAATACCAAAGACAAAACTACTCACAACAATAAGCGGTGCAAACAGCCAAAATATGTAGGTGATAACACCAGTAATAATTACGAGTGTAAGCATTACCAGTCCCGCTACAATAATGGTCGCGCGCAGGATAGCCCCGACGAGACGAGACAATAGGTTGATGATGAAAAAAGAAGCCAGGTCCTCAAATTGAAAACCAGACTTTCGCTCTTCAGTCATGCGTTTCCATGGAGAAAAGAGCGAACGGAATAGTTCAGAGATAGAAAAGAAGTGAATCGTAAACCACAAAAAGTTTAACCACACATTAAAAAGTTCTTTCCACGCACGGAGGTAGTGCCAAGTGAAGTAGTCCTTGATGACATAAGTAAAGACCATAGTGCTTTTATTATACATGGTCAAAAAAACACGGTGTGGGCTTAAGCCCACACCGTGTTTTTTATTCGCTAGTTATGCGCGTTGTACGTTTGCAGCAGCAGGGCCCTTAGGACCTTGTTCTACTTCAAAAGTAACTACGTCGTTTTCACTAAGCTCATCAAATGTTACATCAACTAGAGATGAAGCGTGGAAGAAAACATCCTTGCTACCATCTTCTGGCTTGATAAATCCGTAACCTTCGTCTCGCTTTCGTACGATTGAACCTTTCATTTTGGCTTTGCTTAAACTTTTTAACTACAAAACATCACTTCGCCTGTCTTTTTCTCAAGAGGAGCTCGTTTCGTTACCAGCATTAAAGCACATCCTACTATAAACACAAGCGTCAGTGCGCCATATATTTAGGTGTACAATAAAAGTAATGGATAACGAAAAAAAGACAGTATTGCTTGTTGAGGACGATCAAAGTATTCGCGAGTTGTACGCGGTGGCCTTTATTAAGGCAGGGCTCAATATTATTATGGCTGAAAATGGTCAACAAGGTGTGGACTTTGCTCTTAAGCGCCATCCCGATCTTATTTTACTCGACATTGATATGCCGATTTTAAACGGACATCAAGCAGCTGAGAAAATCCGCCAAGATTCTTGGGGTAAAACCGCACGAATATTGTTTCTCACCAACCATAGCGACGCCCAAAATGTGGCACACGCCATTATGCAAAAACCAGAAGATTACATCATAAAGGCAAACGTCCCAGTAAAAGAAATAGTCAACCAAGTCCGGACCGCTATTTACGGTATCAGTAAGACGCAGATTTAAAACTCTCGCGCCACCCCAGTCTCAAGAACTAAGAACTCAATACCTGCTTTATCTAATTCTCTTTCAAAATGTGGGTAGGTTACAGCTTGGCCAGTTTCGTTCAGCGTAGCATCGTGAACCGGAAAAGCAATGGTTGGTTTGACCGTCATTGCATAGCGTATCGCGTCGGCTACTTTGCACCATGGTCCAGCCACCGGTAGGGCGAGAATTTCTACCGGCTTGTTCGGCACCGTATAGGCATCACCAGGAAAGAAGAAGGTGTCGTTGACAAAGTAGCCAGTATTTTGTACTAAGCCAAACTCTTCAAAAATTTCCACATGCTCTCCGTCAAAGGCTTCAAGAAATATGTCAGCGACAGTGGCGCTGTCTCTCCCGTCTATAACATGTGCGGTTACTTCAAGGGTCTGAAGTAAAGTAGCGACACTGGTATTAGTGACTATGATTACGTCAGGCTGGTTAGCCACTATCTGTAGAATGGATCCTGTGTGACAGTGGTCTGCGTGCTCATGAGTAATAAGAACGATGTCTATATTAAGCAACTGATTTTGACTTGTGCTGAACCGTCCTGGGTCTACTAAGATGCGTTTGCCCTTCACCTCAATAAGTAAGCAGCAGTGACCTAACTTTGTGATTTTCATATAACTAGCCTAACACAATATAAATACAGGGTCACAATACGTAAGTATTGTGACCCTGTGCAGCTAGTTGCTGTGCCCGTTTCCGTTTTTGCGAAACAGAGCTGAGCGAAGTAGTAGCGAAGCCCCGCCACCAGAAAATGTCGTGACAATACCCCCGAACCAGCCGCGGATGATTGGCATGTCTCCGAAGTTTATGCCGGAGAGCGCGAGACCTTGCATGATACTGAAGTAGAACAAGGTGATTCCTAGAATACCGTGTAGCACACAGATTCTTCCCGTTTTGTACATGAGTCCCCCTTTGAATTAAGAGAATGAAAACTTGGGGGATTATGCCCCCGTAAAAATTCTTTGTCAATCAGACGACCTACACATTGGAGCCAGCGACAAGTCCAGTACTCCAACAGAGCTGCAGACTGTACCCGCCGGACGGTCGGTCGACATTGAGCATGTCACCAACTATATATAGGTGTGGAACGACATTTGACTCCATGGTTTTAAAATTAATTTCAGTCAGAGAGACGCCGCCCGAAGACACTACTGCCTTGTCTTCACCAAGTAGTCCTTTGATTGATAAAGGAATTGCCTTGAGGAACAGTGTAAGTGCGGTACGTTCAACTGTGGTGACACTGTGGCACGGGGCGTCCCCACTGATAGACAGTTCTTTTAATAGAGCGCTAGCGAGTGCGGTGGGTACAATTTCCGCCAAGACGTTCTTCAGTTTCTTGTTGGAGTTGTCTGCCAAGAGAGTCCTAAGGAAGCTTTTAAATTCCCCCGCATCTTTTTTAGGAAAAAGGTCGAGTACCAGCTTCACTTCGCTATGGGCTAACAGATCCCCGACTGTTTTACTCAAGTTGAGTATCGTCGGTCCAGTAATGCCCACGTGTGTGAACAGGAGCTTTCCTTTGTGAACACTTTGTTTTTTGTTGTCAGCAAACAAAGTAAGTTTAATGTCTGTCAGGGTTAGGCCACTAAGCTTTTTAGTCCAGGTTTTTTTTAGTGTCAGCGGTACGAGAGCAAAGTTATTTGGTACTACGGTGTGCCCAAGTTTTTTAAGCCACGCGTAAGCATCGCCGGTTGAACCGGTTTCTGGTCTTGAAGTCCCGCCGGTGGCTATCACGCAAGAATGTGACTGCAGCACCTCGCCACTCTCGAACGTAATGACAAAAAGTCCTGACTTCTTATCCAGTACGATACTTTTCACCACTGCCTTGGTTCTTACCTGCACGCCAGCTCTTTTAACTTCAGCGACCAGAGTGTCGTTAATTGTTTTAGCTGAATTAGTAGTTGGAAATAGTCGCCCCTCGTTCTCTTCTTTAAGTTGAACCTTCCGTTCCCCGAACCACTTAATTGATTCTGCTACCCCATGTTGAGCAAAGGTTGAAAAAAGAAACTTCCCCGCCCCCTTGTACTGCGACAACATCTCGCGCACCACCGGCTTATTGTTGGTAACATTGCAGCGGCCACCTCCTGTTACAAGAAGTTTCTTCCCGAGGTGAGAATTTTTCTCCAGCAACAACACCCGCTTCCCGCGGCCTGCCGCGGTGGCCGCCGCCATCATACCCGCCGGCCCTCCACCAATCACAATCACCTCCCAAATTTGAGTACCCATGTAGGAAGAGTATACATATATATGTACAAATACAAAAACCGCGCGAACCAAAGTTCGCGCG
>JAYTZG010000012.1:0-12346 GCA_043742005.1 Minisyncoccota bacterium
GCAATTGATAGTTTGGCCGCTTTGTATTTTTCAAACGAGCCATGTGACTCGATGTGCTCAGGTGTGAGATTGGTGAACACGAGCGCATCAAAATCAATAAACCGATGGCGGTACTGCCGCGCTCCCTCTGAAGACATCTCCAGCACGACGTGCGTACACCCAGCATCTACCGCATCACGCAAAAACTTCTGCACAAAGAACCGACCCGGTGTCGTCATCTTAAATAAGTTGCGCTCCGCTTTGTCGCCAATCACAAATTGAATCGTCGAAAGGGAGGCGACCTTTTTGCCACTACCACGAAGAATCTGCGCAACGAGTTCTGTCGTCGTAGACTTACCCTTGGTGCCGGTTATAGCAATAACGATAATCTTCTTTGACGGATGGCCGTATTTCACTGCTCCGACCCAAGCCAGAGCGAGGTGATAGAAAGGTTGAAGTAGTCGAAAAACTGACTGGGGTAAATACTTTTTGACTAGACTACGAACATTATCCATATCCATATATTATATGACGGAAATGGCACCAAAATAACTAGGCAGTGTGAGCCTTATGTCATCTGCTTCAAAGCCTGCTTAATTAGATCGTTGGCACTAACGCCATCCAAGTCCTTCACCGAGGCGCGGGCGGTAGTGAGGTCATAGCCGAGAGAAACCAATGCATCAATAGCGTCGGTCTGGGCATCGGTGAGTGCCGTGCCAATCTGGTAGTCAGCCGAGAAGGCCAACCCCTCGATTTTGTCATGAAGGAACTGTACGATGTTTTCACAAGTCTTCTTGCCGATACCAGAAAGCTTGTGCAGGTATTGGGCATCTTTCTTGCCGATGGCGTCTACCAATAAAGTTGGGCTAGCTTGGTTCATTACCTGGAGCGCTGACTTCGGACCAATCTTCGGCACGTCCATTAGAAGCTCAAACATTTCTAGCTCCGCCGGAGAGGTGAAGCCATACAAATCAAGCGCCGTTTCGCGCACCGCCAAGTGGGTGTGGAGCGTTACGTTCTCACCCACTTTATAAAATGTTGTCTTAGTACTAGTTCCGACTAGGTAGCCAATTCCGCCCACGACAATCGTGACATAGCCTTCCGCGACATTGGCAATTTCCCCCGTAAGCATTCGAATCATAGCGCTATTGTACAAGGCGTTATAAAAAAGAGCTAACACTTGACTTTAATTCAAAGTATGGTTTTCTTACGTGGGTTTTAGAGAAGAGAGGTTCTTTACGATGGAAAAATTCCTACAGCTCGTCGGGCGTGCCATGTACGCATTTCGAGCGATAATGTCACTCTATTTTCTCGGCTTGGTTGCCGTGATGCTCTTCTTGCTTAAGAAGTTCGTTACCGAAGTAGCTGGGATCTTTAGTCCCGATAAGACTTTCACTAAAATGGAACTTATAATTAAAGTTCTTGAAATGGTGGATATGGTAATGGTCGCACAGCTTGTGTGGGTCGTGGCTATGGCGGGGTTTTCGCTCTTTGTCACGGAGGGCCATTTCTCCGATGACACCAAAAAAAAGCCTGATTGGCTCGATCATGTTGACACCTATAACTTGAAGCTGAAGCTGGCGTTTGCCATCGTTTCAATTTCTGGTGTTCATGCCCTCAAGACGTATCTGCAAGGAGCAGCAACAACGGAAACGATGTATAGCGTCCTGATGCATCTTATATTTGTGGTCTCACTCGTGGGAACCGCCTACGCCTACCGAATGACAAACAGTAGGTCTGGTCACTAAACAAACGCCCTCTTCATGGGGCGTTTTCTCTTGCTTGCCAATTTTCCACAGCTGGGGTACAGTATGCGCACTTCAAATTTAAATCATTATGCCAATTACTAAAGGAGCAGAAAAAGCGTTACGGGGGTCAAAGCGAAAGCAGGTTTTTAACCTTCGTCGCAAAGTAGCCATGAAAGATGTAACCAAAGATATTGCCAAGGCTGTTGCCGCTGGTGATGTTGCCAAAGCCAAGGAACTTCTTCCAAAGGCGTACAAGGCTATCGACAAGGCAGCCAAGCGTGGAGTCATCAAGGATAACACTGCCGACCGCAAGAAGGCTCGCCTCAGCGCCCGCATCAAAAAGTCAGACGTAAAGAAATAAGAAAAATCCCCGCTAGGGGATTTTTGCTTTAAAGTAGGAGGCACCAGCGTATTTGACAATTATGTATATCTATGCTAGGATATAGTTGTTATCATAAACACGTATCATACATATGAAGGTAATTATACCAGCTCTTGTTATGTTCTTGTTGCTACCTATGGGCCACGTCTTTGCAGCTGAGAACACAAAAGGCATGACGATTAAAGACCAGTTAAATGCAATTGAGATAAAACTTAACCATTTACAAAAAATACTAGAAGGCAGAGTCCTTGGAGTTAACACCAACCAACTTTTTACTGTTACAAGTAATGACCAGGTAGTTGCTCAAAGCTACGTTCCAGTCACCCGAGCGCTCGCTGACGACTGGTGTTCAGGCATGGCAACCAATGAAGCCTTTGAGAACACAGAGGTTGTTTGTACTCACGAAGGTACCGTAATCTATAAAAAGTAACTAACTAACTAACTAAACAAAAAATCCCCTGTCGGGGATTTTTTGTAATATTTTTTGTTATACTACGTAGTAAAGTGTACTTAACATTTAAGCAATCACAATATGAAGACAGATGAGCAATTAAAGAAGGATAATCCAGAATTGTATAAGGTGGCGCGTGAGGGCGGCACGGAGCGTGCTGGCTCAAGCGACCTGCTTCATATTGATGAGGAGGGAATGTTTCACTGTGCTGTGTGCAATGCTGCTTTGTTTGATTCCGACACGAAGTTCGATTCAGGCTCTGGCTGGCCATCATTTACCGATCCGGTTGATAAAAAGGCCGTGATTCTTGTACACGACACCAGTCACGGAATGCGCCGTACTGAAGTACGTTGTGCTAATTGTAAAGCGCACCTCGGACACGTGTTTCCTGATGGGCCAGAGCGAAAGGGTGAAGGCGAGCGTGATTTTGGAAGACATGACCGCTACTGTATTAATGGTGTATCACTAGAAATGAATAATAAGTAAGTATGACTGAAATGAATAAGAAAATAATACTAGCGGGCGGATGCTTCTGGGGTGAGGACAGTCTGGGGGACTGTCCGCAAGACCTTGCCAGCTACTTTGCGAGTGAAGCTAGCAAAGTAGCGACAAGGTGTACTGCTCCTGTAAGGAGGGGAGGATCTCCAATTGTTATTACTTATGTATAAAAAAATCATCTTAGCAGGAGGATGTTTCTGGGGATTGGAGGACTTACTCCGCAGCCAACCTGGTGTAATCGAGACTGAAGCTGGCTACACTGGCGGAAAAAATGAAAACCCTACCTACGAGTCTCACCCGGGCCATGCCGAAGCGGTAGAGATAACCTATGACTCAGCAGTGACTTCATACAAAAACCTTCTAGATTTCTTTTTCCAGGTTCACAATCCAACCACCATGAATCAGCAAGGAAATGACAAAGGTACTGCGTATCGTTCCGCTATATTTTACGCAAACGATGAAGAGAAGCAGATCTCACAAGACATGATTGAGATTGTGAATGAATCAGAGCGTTGGTCTGATCCAGTAGTAACAACTCTAGAACCCTTTACTCGTTTTTGGCCAGCAGAGGATTATCACCAAGATTACCTTGAAAAGAATCCAGGAGGCTACACTTGCCACGCCGTCTACTTCGATAGTTATCTAAAATAGAAAAAGAAAAGGCTCCGCAGGACACAAGGTCGAGGCGGAGCCTTTTTAAGTTTACCTGGCGGGCTCGTTGCATATACCAGGAGTAAAGATCACACGCACCCTTCGGGTGTCGTTTCGAGACCGCATCAGATTGTTGATGCGGCCCATTATTTCGGTCCCCGATTGTCCGGCGGTTTGAAGCGCGCCTTTATGACACGCCGCCGCCATGAGTTCGGGTTCACCGAGAGCTTGGGCTGCCAGAAATAGAGTCTCGTCCTTAACTCGGAACCAACCCGTTTCTCGCAACACCTTCTTGGTCGCCATCTCGTTGTTGAGCACACCCAAGAATTCGGGGGTACCCAAGTTGAAGACAACTTCCTCGTCGGTGATGGTGACATTCCTGGCGCTGATGCCGCGAAGGTCAAACCCAGCCAAGACTTCACCCGACACTTCGGCCGTGAGCTGGTCACGCGTCATGTGATAATCCCACAAGCCACGTAACCAATCCCACCAACCATCAGTCGGGGCATCACTGCTGATGTCGGTTCCGGAACGTACCACCACTTTCGCGGTAGATGGGCTTCGTGACGACACCAAGAAGGCATCAGCCCTCACAGTGGCAGCGATTTCTTCGGCAGAAACCAGTGTCGGCTTTTCCGTTTCCGTAAAAACCGGCACTGGTACTACTTCAGGGTAGAGGTGTCGATAGGTGGGAATTGCTCCCATACCTAGCCCGAAGGCTGTTCCGACAAGGAGAAGGTGATGACGTAGTTTCATTGCATCTCTCCTTACGACCGACAAGCTTTTTTGCCGCGGAAGTTTGAGCAACCGAAGATGTGGCTGCCGATCTGATGAACGGTTCCCGACTTTATATCGGTATCAGCCCAGTATGGTGCTTGCGGCATGGAAGCCGCGTAGTACAAGACCGCACCACCGGTCGGGTCGTCCGACTCGGGTTCAGCAAGAATTTGTTCGGCGATTTCGACCGCCGCTTCCCACTTCTGGTCACAATCGTTCAACCAGTACTGCTTCATGAGCGAGTCAGGTTTCGTGCAGAGCGTTTTGATATGCTCCACCTTACCGTCGCACATAAAGCTGAACTGACAGCCGCCAGCACTCCGGCCAGCTGCACCGTCAGCTACTACCTCAACGATCGTGTTGGGGTATTCGTTTGAACGCGCCCGATTACGGATGACCCACCCAATTGCTCGATAGCCCTCCCTACTTTCATTTCGGGCCGTCTCGAAGTACAGCGCTGTTGCCAGCCACTTCACCTCGGGATCGAGTTTCGGTTGCCGCACTAGAAACGCTTCGTACACATGCGGAACCACCACCACATGGAAGTGACGGTCGTAGGTTTCCGCGGTGACATCAGCGCGCCCCTTCTTCTCGGTGAGAGTTAGAAGCGACTCTAAGTTTTCTAGACACTCTTTATCTTTCTTAGTTTCAGGGATAATCCACTCAAGATCGGTGGCCATACCGGTCGGATGAACCGACTTTTTAGAACCGTTCTTGAGTGTTCCTTGAAAATGAAGCGGACGCATGCCACCATTGACCACGAGCTTGCCGCAGCCGGTGGCTGCATACTGCTCGCCGAGTCGGTCGACAAAGCGGGCCACTGCTGGCAGTACATACGGACTTGAAGCATTATTGAGCCGAATGTACTTGCTATCTAGGCGAACGAGCGTACCGTTTGCAATCAGCTGATCACGTTCGGTTTCGTTTGCCGCAAAGGCATAGCCAGCTGCGCGAGCATACTCCCACGCACCCTTGACCCCTTCCTTGCTGCCCTTTAGGCTCGCCGTGCTGGTAACCCAGCTCGGCGGACCTTTTAGTGCGATGCTCTTTTGGAGTACGCTTTTAGCTGCAACAACGAGGTGCATGTCGGTACCGATGTTACCCGTACCGATCTCAGTATTGGCGGACACTACCGTGGCAGTGAGAACAATACCAACCGCTCGGGTCAGTGCTCGCTCTCGCGGAAATCGGTAGCCGATTCGTTCGGGCTTAGTCGAACGGTCGAGGTAGAAGTTGTAGCGAAAGCGTTCCCATTTATTCTTGAGAATGCATCTCGCCACTTTCCACCGGCCATACTCAGCTACGATGTGGTCACGTTCAGTAACTAGCTCCTTAGTAGGAACTTTCATTGAGGAGGACAATTTCTTGATAGGGTTTCGTGGACTATCGATATCGACTCGACCAAGGAATTGTCCACAAGCCCAAAAGGCTTGTGTAAGGGCGCGGCCAAAGCGGCTGCGCCCTTGATTTCGCAGGGAGTAGTCTCCCCGCTTTAGTGTCAATGTTCTCATTATACTTTGTCGTACAATACTATCGTCGCCCAACGCGAGTAGCTTCATGCACAACCCATCTAATATGGTATCACAGATTAGACAAAAAGTCAATAATGTTGTGATACAGATAAACAGAATATGCTCAGTATAAAGGCTAATTAGAATGAGTACGATATCTCTTTTAGACCGAAACTACCGCAGGTTACGTATCTGAGGTCTTGCGTATAGTTTATTTTTTGGGGAGGGGAATGAAGACACTGGTTCTTTTTTTGTATTCTTCAAATTTTGGGTTGCCGGCAAATTTCTTTTCGAGCATAGGTACACCAGAAACCTCCAGGATAAGAAACGTAATCACAAGGGGTGAAATAATTGTAAAAATTCCAAACGGAAGTAATAGCGTGATAAGCCACACTCCCCACCACATGGTCACTTCACCAAAGTAGTTGGGGTGACGAGAGTATTGCCATAGTCCTTGATCCATCACAGCACCTTTGTTGGCAGGGTTTTTGATAAAAACATCTAGTTGGTAGTCGCTGACTACTTCGAAAAAGTACCCGACACACCACACAGCTACTCCAAGTACACTTAAAATTCCTAATTGCGAATCGGCTCCATATACAGCGGCATGGATGAAAGGGTAGCCAATAACAATCATCAGCAATCCTTGAAAGAGATACACTTGAAATAAGCTGCGTAGGTAAAACCATTTACCCCAAGTGTCACGCCACTGCTTGTAACGGAAGTCCTCACCTTTTTTTAGGTTGCGCAAAAAAATTCGGAGGGCCAATCGCATTCCCCATAGCCCAGCGACTATCGTGAGAAGGGCAGTGACAGTTGTCTGTGGACCGGTAATATAGCTAATCAGTGCGACCAAGAAAATACCAGCCCCCCACGCGATGTCAGCAATATCGTTACGCTTCACCAGGACCGATAGGAGAAAAAGAAGACTAACAAAAAGTCCGATATTTACAATCGTGATTTGTAGCTGAGCGAGAAGCATACTTAGAAAAAGAGCGCTCGGCCAATTATAAAGCTCACAGCAGCGACGCTGCCCGATAGCACTATACCCCAGACGATATCAACGAAGACGACAATGAGCGGCCAGTCTTTTAGTGTCGCAAGATTGGTAAGGTCGTAGGTAGCGTAGGTAAACAATCCAAAGAGAGCACCTAAAACCACTGCCTTAATAAGTGACTGTGTTTCAAGAGCGGGCGCGACTGCGAAGATAATAATGCCGACAATAAAGATTAAGTAGAAGATAATAGCCGCCGGCCAGTTGATAGGCCCAATGAAGGAACCCAGATGTTGTTGGTAAAAACCTTTCGCGACTACCCCAAGCCAGACCATATCAATCAAGAAGAAGACTGGAACGGTGCAGAGATATAAGTAAAGAAATTGTATATAAGACATATTACTTTTAGTATAACAACAAAGGTACTTTTTGTGAGATTTTAAAGCGCGGCTTACTTTAAGTATGAAAATATAAACGAAGGCGAGTTTGCTTCGAGCCGGCGCTATACTTTTCCTCTGGTCTCGTCTGCAATAACGCGATATTCTATGTATGTGAAAAAATTGTTTAAATTTTTGACGTTACGGTCGGCGTTGGTATCCGTACACCGCAAACGCCAGTTTGTACTAACCGCGCTGTTACTGACGGCCCTTTTTTGCTTCCAAATATTTAACCTTGAGCTTATTCTTGACATACCCCATGCGGTTAAGATACTTAATGTTTTTATATACACCCTCCTTACTAATATTCTCATTAACGCACTGAGAATATTTCTTGTTTCGGGTCACCGCAAACGTCGAAATATATCTAACGAAGAAAGAGACAACTTTACAGTTGGTGTAAATGCCATCGTCAATGCGGCTACGGTACTTGCTACAGTCGTTTTCTTTTTTATTGTTTTTGACATTGAGTTTAAAAGCTTCTTAAGTTCGATTGCTATTTTTGCAGTAACGTTGACCCTTATCTTTCAGGACTTTATCAAAAACTTCTTGTTTGGATTTGCCATAATGTTCACGGAAGAGTATGAAATTGGCGACTATATACAGGTAGGTACCATGCCGAAGGGTGTCGTCATTAACATCACATTTTCTAACATGCAACTCAAAACAGAAAGTGGTGATATGCTCCTTATACCAAACAGTCTCGTTCGAGGCCACGAGATTGTAAATTTTAGTAAGCTTAAACCTAAAAGAATCAATATTGAATTTCGCCTACTTAGATTGCAGCTATCTTCAGTTGAAAAATTTGAAGGATCACTTTTGGCATACTTGGATAAAAGTTACCCCAGTACATTCGAGATAGAAAAGTGTCACGTCTTCGTCAAGGAAAATATCATAGATGAGATAGTATTCACATTAGAGGCAACAACGAAAAAGGCCAGCCTAAAACTAAAGGAACAAATTAATCATAGCGTGCAGAAGTTCGCGGTTGAGTATAAGAGTTAACCGGCCGCCGATACTAGTTTCTAGGATTAAAAGAAAGCATCAATCGGTGCTTTCTTTTAAATCAGGTATACTTTGTTATATATGAAGCGTCTTTGTATTGGTCTTGGAATACTCTTACTTCTTGGTATTGTGTCTGGAGTATATTGGCTCCGTCACTCAGATGTTTCGAAGGTAACATCACCCCCTACCTCAGCGGCTTCGCTTACGTTGGCGGTCACTCCTTTAAATGCTGACGTGTCACTCTTGGCTGTGGGCGCCCAAGGTCCTTGGACGGTAATTGCTAGTACCACCAACGCGAGTGACGGAAGTACAGTAAAGACGTCGTCCGACGGTCGAGCTATTGTGGCGCGTGAAGCTACCATTATTTCGTCTCTTGATAACAACACTGAACTCGCTCTTAATTTTAGTCCTGACAAAAAACAATCCCGCTTCACATTAATCGCCGGAAAAATTTGGAGTAAGGTTGCGCGGGCGCTCGAGCAGGATGAAGTGTTCGAAATCTATACGCCGACGATGGTAGCGGCCGTACGAGGAACATCTTTTGGAGTTAGCCTTGATCCGAAACGGAGCTTGATTGTGAGTGAAGGAACCGTCTGGATTAGTCGTCGCGATGCGCAGACGGGAGAAGTTGTCGCAAGTTCAACTGTTGCGGTGTCGGCCGGGAACACGGTTGAAGATAATGGCGAAGATTTTTTGGTTCGAAAGACAACGGCCGAAGACAAAGACGACTGGTACCTGCAAAATAATCCTGAACCCGGAGCGCCACCAAGCCAAAATTCGATTGAATATTTTATAGAAAATAATCCCCAAACGATACCGCCTACTCCGACACCGGTCTCAAATACGCCCACCGAAGCAGAGGTAAAAATACCTTCGATCCTTTCAGTGTCGCCACAGCGGTTTGATCCGCAGGTGACCGCTAACGTGCGTATTTACGGAGAAAATCTAAAACTGGTGACTCGAGTCCTATTAAATAGTAAACCAGTAGAGTTCAGGGTGACCACCGCCGGTGTGATCGTGATTAGTACTGGCGAATTTAGAGATGGAAACGATGTTTACGATCTAGAAATAATCGCCCCGTCTGGCTCGTCGACCCTTGACTCAGCTTTCACTATGGTGTCAGCCGGCCCGGGACTAACCATTACGGGAACTTCTTTTGGGTACGACCAATCACAGGCGTCTTACATTTATATTCTTGGTACAGGTATGGATACTGTCGATACAGTTTTAATTTCCGACGAAACAGTGCCTTTTGAAGTAGTCTCGAGTAAAGAAATTAAAGTAGCTTATCCAGTTTTGGATATAAGTGTGAGCGTTGAGGTTCGCTCCAGAGACCAAAGTGCAAGCGATAGGGTCAGTCCATAATATGATCTTTAAAAACACAACTCGAACACTCGTTTTATGTGGAGTGACAGCACTCGTTACTCTCCTAGTTGGAGTTAGTTATGGGTTTGGTCTTTTTAACACCCTCCAAGCGCAACTCACTGACCGATTTTTCGTTACCGAACCGGTCTCGACCGATATCGTCATTATTGATATTGATGAAGAGAGTCTAGCGGCTATTGGGCAGTGGCCGTGGCCGCGCAGTGTCCACGGCCAGTTGCTGCAAAATACCGCCGGTGCAAGAATCGTTGGGTTTGACGTACTCTTTACTGAGTCTTCGGGACTGGGAGCTCAAGACGACGAAGTGTTTGCGAACGCCTTGCGTACTTTTGAAGGACAGGTTGTTTTGCCGGCAGTAATTGATGAGCAAAGTGGTCGGATAGTGTATCCGATAGAAACGTTCCGTAGCAAAAGTCTGACAGGTTTTGTAAACACGAGGCCGGATCGGGACGGAGTTGTGCGTCAGGTGTCACTGCACAAAGAGGGAGTCGAGAGCTTCGATGTAATTTTGGCTGGAAACCACAGTGTTACAGAAAGTGTTTTGGTGTATTACCACGGTCCAGCCAAAAGTTACACCACCGTTTCTTATGCGGATGTGTATCGCGGGTCTATTCCAAAAGAACTTTTTGCCAACAAGACAATTTTAGTTGGCGCAAGTGCCGCTGGTCTTGGCGACATCTTTCAGACAGCGTTTGGTGCGATGCCAGGAGTAGAGATTCATGCCAATACGATTGAGACGTTGCGTTCCGGGCATTACCTAAACGTGTTACCAAAACCAGCGGGGTACGTACTTTTTCTACTTATTGCTCTGTTGGTGCTCGGTACTCTTCAAGCGGTCCGCTCACTTTGGCGACTGACGTTGGTACTCATTGGTATTGCGGCGGGCGTTGTCGTCCTTTCGTATCTGGCCTTTACAGCCGGTTGGATTATTCCACATCTCTACGCCCTGATACTCTTTGCTAGTCTTTCCAGTATTCTCATTCTTTTGCAATATTTGTTTGAAACAAAGGAAAAGCACTTCATTAGAAGTAGCTTTGAACATTACGTTGCACCGGAGGTAATTGCAGAGCTATACGCTCAACCCGATAAAATCGGCCTTGGCGGGGAGGCCCGTGAACTCTCGATTCTGTTCTCCGACATTCGCGGCTTTACTAGCATTTCCGAAATCCTCACTCCCCAACAGCTGATGACTCATTTGAATGAGTATTTGGAAGAAATGTCCGAGGCAGTCATGCAGAAACAAGGTCTCGTCGACAAATATATAGGCGATGCCGTAATGGCTTTTTGGGGGGCGCCGCTAAAGAATGAAAAACACGCCATCTTGGCTTGTGAAAGTGTTTTAACGATGTTTAAAAAATTGTCGGCGTTGAATGAAAAATGGCAAGCTGAGGGACGACCCACCTTTGCCATTGGTGTTGGGGTGAGTACCGGGGAAGTGGTGGTGGGTAATATGGGATCTTCACGCCGATTCAATTATTCAATCATTGGAGACGAGGTAAACTTTGCAGCTCGGATTGAGGGCCTCACGAAACAGTATGACGTAAGATGCATTATTGGCGAGACCACGTATGAAGCAATTAAACACCTACCACAGTTCATCACTCGCGAACTTGACGACGTGACGGTGAAAGGGAAGGTGAAGCCTCGCCGTATTTACGAACTGCTTACGGAACAGATATCTGATACTAAAAAACAGGCGCTAGAACAGTTTGTTTTAGGTCGAGAAAAATATAAGGAGGGTGACTTTGTGAAAGCAGCAGATTATTTTAGAGCGGTCTTAGACGGCGCTCCAGAGGACGGACCGGGGGCCGTCTTCCTCAAGCGTACAGAAACCCTTTTAAGAGAACCACCAGAAGACTGGAACGGAGTATTCGAGTTTAAAGAGAAATAAAAACAACACGAAGTGTTGTTTATAACGGGCGAGCTATGTGGGTTAAGTACCAGAGCGGTGGTACACCGTAAAGGTATTTTAGCATCACTTTTGAGATTGAAATGAGGGGTGTGGGTTGGGGTCATTTCCTAGCAATTATCAAGGTTTCTGGTAGTATCGTGATCAGATAGCGAACCGTCAACCAGAAAGGACAAAACTATGGGACTCAGCATGATCACCGCCCTGGAAATCTTCACGAATCCAGGCGACCTTGAAATCACCATCGGACAGGAAAAGGAAGGAGCGAAGTTCGCCTTCGGTATCTTCCGCGGCCCCGGACATAACTACAAGCCTATGCTCACGTCGCAGCCGTTCACCGAAATTCGGGAGGATGCAATCAAGGCAGTTGAAGGAATACTCCAGACCGTCCATGAGGCCATTACAAAGGAATTCAAGGCTTCCGGAAGCCTGGCATCCCAGTTCCTCAACCCCGACGGTCAAGAAATCGACCAATCGAAAATCCTGAACCAGGACCTCATCGGACGGATTCTCGAAGAGCTTCGAATGCACGGAAAAGCGAGCACCTACAAAATGCTTGTGCCTGAAGGATGAACAAGATTGTTCATCCAAACAAAGCCAGTGATGCGAAAGTGTCACTGG
>JAYTZG010000013.1:0-12250 GCA_043742005.1 Minisyncoccota bacterium
CAGAGGTGGAGGTGGATTCAGTTGGACGTATTCTCGTGCCAGACTATTTGAAAGAATTTGGAAAACTAGAGTCAAGCGTTGTCTTGGCCGGTATCCATAATCGTATCGAAATTTGGGATGAGAAACGATGGGAGACATACAAGCGCTCAATCGAAGAGCAAGCTGACGCATTAGCGGAGAAGCTTGGCGAGATTGGCGTCCTCTAATTCACACGCACATCATATGCAACACATTACAGTACTACAGCAAGAAGCTGTGGACGGGCTGATGCTTCGTCCGCATGACACTGTCGTTGATGCCACGTTTGGAAGTGGGGGACACGCACGGGAAATTCTTAAACGACTTGATTCAACTGGTACCTATATAGGTATAGACGCAGACCAGACGGCGCTAGACGCGCAAACATTTGAAACGAAAGCGACCATACACTTGGTCAACGAAAACTTTCGGAATATTGCACAGATTTTAGGTTCTTTACATATCACACACGCGGATGCCATCTTGGCAGACTTGGGGTGGCGCATGGAGCAGTTATCGGAAGGTGGGAAGGGATTTTCCTTCGCCGTTGACGAGCCGCTACATATGACCTTTGGTGACCCGGCAAAATACGAATTCACTGCTCACGACATTGTTAATGAGTGGGGCGAGGATTCAATTGCCGACATCATCTTTGGTTACAGCGATGATAGGGCAGCCCGCAAAATTGCTAAAGCAATCGTGACGGCACGCAAAACTGCCCCGATTGCTACTACTTTGCAACTCGTTGCCATTATCGAGTCGGTTTTTCCCAAGTTGCATTACCGCAAAGTAAACCCCTCAACCAAAACCTTTCAGGCTTTGCGAATTGCGGTTAACGACGAGTTAGGTGCGCTCGAGCAATTCCTCAAGGATAGCTACACAGCACTCAGTCCAGGCGGACACATGGCCATCATTACCTTCCATAGTTTGGAAGACCGAGTGGTCAAACAATACTTCCGCCAACTCAAAGACGCCGACATGGCTGAGCTTATGACCAAGAAGCCAACGATACCAAGTCCCGAAGAGCTCAAAGCAAACCCTCGTGCCCGCAGCGCAAAACTACGCATCATTAAAAAACTTTAGTCGCAACATGTACAAATTACCAAACATTAAAATAAATATCGACAGCGCCCACCAAACCTACTGCTGTCTGTCTTTGCTCATGCTTTGCGTGGTCGGATATCTATATTTCCTCAATGTTTCGGTTGTACATGTAGTAATGCGTAAGGAAGCTACTCAAGACCAAAATCGGCTCCGAACGGAAATCGCTATGCTTGAAACTTCATATATTGAAGCACAGGACAAGATTGCCGACAAAATCGCTGATCTTGAAGGCTATAGTACTGAGACTGACAAAATCTTCATTACTCGCGGAGAAACTGGTCTCGTACTGCGCGACAATTAATATTTATGAAGCGACAGCAACTGACAAGCCGTATTCGATTACTGTCGGTACTCGTCGCTGTTTTTGGACTTCTCTTGATTGTCCGTCTGTATTACTTGCAGATAGTTAGAACTGATTATTATGCAGAAAAAGCACAACGACAGTATGTTCACACTAAATCGGATCTGTATTCGCGTGGTTCGGTGCTGTTTACCACCCGTGATGGTGAGACGCTCTCGGCAGCTGCAATACAGGCCGGCTACTTGTTAGCGGCTAACCCAGCGCATATCGCTGACCCTTCAACATTTTGTGAACGTTTACACTCCTACCTCACCATTGAGCGTGACCTTTGTATTGAACGGTCGTCGTTGCCTGGGCGTACCTATGTAGAGTTAGGTGATAGGCTCACTAATGAGCAGGCAGCCGAAATAGAAGCACTGCAAATAGACGGTGCTTCCTTATACCGCAATCAGTGGCGCTACTATCCGGGTGGTCCGGTGTCGGCACGTGTGATTGGCTTTGTGGGTTACACCGACGAAGATGGAAGTGAGCTTAGAGGCAAGTTTGGCTTGGAGCGTCAATACGACAACGTACTTTTTCGTCGTCGTGAAGTGATGTCGGTGAATTTTTTCGCTGAACTTTTTAGTAATGTAGGAGACATGGTGTACAACAAGGAGCAACCAAAATCAGGCAATGTTGTAACGACTCTCGAGCCGGCTGTGTCGCGTCTATTGGATACCATCCTGCAAAAGACCAACGACCAGTATCACAGTAAAATGACTGGAGCCATAATCATGGACCCAAACACCGGCGCAATTTACGCTATGAATGCTGTACCGACCTTTGACCTCAACAAACGCGAAGAAGCGACCATTGAAGAATTTCGCAATCCTCTGGTAGAGGACGTGTATGAAATGGGATCAATTATCAAGCCGCTAACAATGGCGGCTGGGCTTGATTCGGGAGCTATTACTCGTAATTCTAGTTATTACGATGCTGGCTTTATTACCCTTAACGACTACACCATCAAGAACTTCGACGGGAAAGGAAGAGGAACCGTGCCGATGCAAGAAATTCTCAATCAATCACTTAACACTGGTGTCTCGTGGATTGTGACGCAAATGGGTAAAGAAAAATTTCGTACGTACTTTACTAATTATGGCTTGGGTGAGGAGACAGGTATCGACTTGCCGGGAGAAGCTCATGGTTTGGTAGAAAACCTCCAGTCACCACGTGATGTGGAGTACGCTACGGCGTCGTTTGGACAGGGAATCGCTCTTACTCCGGTTGAGACTATTCGCGCACTAGCGTCACTAGCAAATGGTGGCAAGCTGGTGACCCCGCACCTGGCCGATCGGATTGAGTATGATGATGGTACGGTTGAAAAAATTACCTATCCTGAGCCGAAGCAGATTTTGAAAGAAGAGACTAGCGAAGAAATTTCCCGCATGCTTAGTGTGGTCGTCGATGACGCTTTGCGTGGGGGAAATGTCGCTCTTCCAAATCACTCCATCGGGGCCAAGACCGGTACGGCTCAAATTGCCGATTCAGCCGGTGGGGGCTATTACGAAGATCGCTACCTACACTCATTTTTTGGTTATTTTCCAGCATTTGAGCCACGCTTTATAGTATTTATGTACACAGTTGAGCCACAAAACGTCCGCTATGCGTCTGAAACACTAACTGATCCTTTTATGGAAATTACTCGCTTCTTAATCAATTACTATTCAATACCACCTGACCGCTAAACCTATGAACCCTTACAAAATTGTGGCCTACTATGTTGATTTTGTACTGACCTACGGGAAGGTGGTAAAATTATGCGTATTATTTATAAGGTAGTTTGACTGCAATGAAATCTTTTTTAAAAAAAGTGGTGGTGGCAATTCTGTCGTGGGAAGCCAAGATGTTGTTGCGGCGTCACCGTCCGACCATTGTTGCAATTACAGGGAACGTAGGAAAAACAACCACTAAGGACGCTATATACGCCGCGATTAAAAATTCTGTTTCGGCGCGTAAGAGTGAAAAAAGTTTCAACTCTGAAATCGGCGTCCCCATCACTGTACTTGGACTTCATAATGCTTGGGGCAACCCAATCTTGTGGGCTAAAAATATAATTGACGGATTTTTCATTGCGTTCTTTTCAAAAACATACCCAGCTGTGCTAGTGCTTGAAATGGGTATTGATAGACCTGGTGACATGGAGCGCATGACAAAGTGGGTTAGTCCCGACATTGTCGTCCTGACCAGACTACCTTCAGTGCCAGTACACGTCGAATATTTCAATACACCGGAGCAAGTGGTTGAAGAAAAAATGAAACTCGTGTCTGCCCTCAAAGCTGAAGGAACACTTATATATAACAATGACGATACAATTATTCAGAACCAACTTTCCGGTGTCCTGCAACGAGCCGTTGGTTTTAGTCGTTATCTTGAGTCTGACTTCATGGGTTCTGGTGATCGGGTAGTTTACTCAGACGATATCCCGATGGGAGTGGAGTTTGCTATCAAGCATGGTAGCGAATCGTACACTCTCCAGATACCTGGGACGGTTGGTACGCAACAAGTGTACGCTTGTACAGCTGCTGTAGCGGTCGCTAGTGCGCTGGGGGTGTCTCTGGAAGAAGCCGTCACGTCCTTGGGCGATATGCGCACACCAAATGGCCGCATGCGCCTGATTGCCGGACTAAAGGCCTCAGTTATTCTTGATGATACCTACAATGCTTCGCCGACTGCGTGCGAACAAGCATTACAAACATTGAGTGAAATGCGTTACGCCAAGCGTAAGATTGCTGTGCTGGGAGACATGCTAGAGTTGGGACGATTTTCATCGGACGAACACGAAAAAATGGGTGAGTTAGCAGCTAAGTCTGCCGACATTTTGCTGACCGTCGGTGTGCGGTCAAGAATGATTGCGGAGGGAGCACTTAATATGGGGATGGATGAAGAGAACATTTTTCAGTATGAAGATGCTGATCGCGCCGGACGAGAACTGCAGGCGATGCTTCAGCCGGGGGACGTAGTCTTAGTGAAAGCCTCGCAGGGTATCCGCGCTGAAAGGATCGTGGAAGAGATAATGGCTGAACCAGAACTTGCTCCAGAACTCTTGGTTCGTCAGGACGAAGAGTGGGTTAAATTAAAATAATTATGCTTAACATTGGTACACTAGCTCCAGACTTTACTTTACTCGACCAAGACGGAGATTCGCAGTCACTCAAGACGTATCGTGGTAAACACGTACTTTTGTATTTTTATCCCAAGGACGACACGCCAGGTTGTACCAAAGAAGCTTGTATTATCGCCGACGTGTATAACGATTTTTCCAAACTCAATGTTGTCGTACTGGGAGTGAGTAAGGATACACCCTCGTCACACAAAAAGTTTGCCGAGAAGTATTCACTGCCGTTTACACTACTCTCTGACACTGACACTGCGGTTATCGAGACCTACGGTGCCTGGCAGGAGAAAACCATGTTTGGAAAGACTGCCTTGGGAATCTTACGCATTTCCTACTTGATTGACCCTGAAGGGAAGATTGTAAAGGTTTATCCAAAAGTAGATCCCGCTAGCCACGCTCTAGAGATTTTGAAAGACATTAAAAGCTTGTAGACCACTTAAGCAATTAAGTAGTTTAGTGTATGTCGGTAGCAGATGAATTTTCGTGTTCAAGTCGTTCGTGAGACCAGGACACCAGTGTGGTCATAACTATGAAACCAAGAATAATCGCAATAGTAGATTGCCAAATATTTCCGTAGTTTTTAAGATCTCCGTGAATACGGGGGAGCAAGTCACTGGCTGCTAGGTAGAGAAGATTGCCGGCGGCAAACCCGCTTAGTATCCAAACATACCCATCAGCTTTCTGCGCAATCAAAATGGTAATAAATGTTCCGAGGATTACAGTACTGGCAGATGCTAGGTTCATTAAAGCAGCTTGTGTTCTGGTGTATCCGGCTCTAATGAGAACGCCGAATTCAACGATTTCCTGTGGTACTTCGTGAAGCGCTAGTCCAAGTGCGACCCCAAAACCCGCTGCTGGGTTAATTAAGAATGCTCCACCGAGGATGAAGCCATCAGCTAGATTGTGGATACCATCACCGATAAGGACAAGCGCAGCCGCACCCTTGTTTTCACAATTTTCAGATTCTAGATTGTGAAATCGCTTATGGAGAATATTGCTAATAATATAAAACGAAAGGAAGCCAAAGGCGATTACTAGACCCCCCGCCCTCGGGGCGCTTTCTAGCGTTTCAGGGATGAGGTCATATAGTACGAGACTGAGAAAGACTCCCACCGCCGCCGGTACCGCATAACGTTCAATTCCTTGGAGACGCTTATCGTGACCAAAAAATACCACCCCAACGAGAGAAAGAATGGTAATGAATAAGGCGGCGAGCAAAGCGTCAAAAATCATAATATAAATTCATGCAAATAATTTGCATTTTATCAGGGTTCAGGTAAAATGCAAGTAATTTGCATATGACAATCAAACTGACAGAAAAAAGAAAGCGGATTTTGAATGTGATTAAACAACACAAGGGGGCTTTATCTGCGGCTTCATTACACGAGAAAATCTCTGATGTTGACCTAGTGACTATCTATCGCAACCTCGATTTGTTTGCGAAAGAAAAGCTCATTAAACGGGTCTCGCTCAGTGACTTTGAGGCACAGTACGAATATCAAGAAGAACCACACCATCATGCTATCTGTGCTGACTGCGAGAAAATAATCCACTTCAAAGCGCCAGACGCAAAAATAATCAAGCTGCTTGGTTTGGAAGAGTTTGACATCGAGGAGCTAGAGGTGACGGTCAAAGGCAAGTGCCGAGTAAAATAAAAGAGCCGGCCCTCGGGCCGGCTCTTTTATTTATATTCTCTGTAGAATGGTTCTCATCGTCGCGATTTCGCTTGACTGGGTTTTATCGATAGCCTTTGACAAGTCTTTTACTTCCTGGTGTTCAACGTAAGATGAAACACTTTGAGCCATCATCAGTGCACCCATGTGATGCATAATCATATCTTCTAGAAATGCTTTATCTAACTCAGTTCCAGATAACTTGGTGAGGTCGCGCATCATTGTTGTGTAAGTATCTTTGCCAGCATACTCCACGCCGTACCAAGTTTTGTACCAAGACTTCATGTCAGCAATTTCTTTTTCTTGTGCGTTGATGATGTTTTGAGCAAGCGCTTTTGTTTCAGTGTCGCTTCCTCTTTCCACTACTTGCTTGGCAGTATCTACTGCTTCTTGGTGGTGGGGAATCATTTCCTCAAGGAATTTACGCTCAGTGGTGATGGCGCCCATGCCTTGCATATTATGCATACCCCCCATTCCCATAGTAGTGTCGTCGTCCTTGCTCTTACTAAATGTCCGGTCGTCTTTAGTGCGAGAGTCATTATCCCAGTCTCCCATCATTCCACCATGTTCGTAACGGTCCGAATTACTTATAAGGTACCCGCCGATACCGCCCACAATAAGAGCGATACCAGCTGCTAATATAACTTGATTTTTCATATCACTATCTTATACGAAGGAGGAAGATGCTTATTTCAAAAGACCTGATGTCTAGTCGTCGAGCCTTTTTATTCCGTTTCCTTCGGCATTTGGTTAATAATGATTCGCATCGTTATGATCTCGTCTGATTGAGTCACAGCGATGTTTTGCGCTAGGGCGATGGTTTCTTGGTGAGTTGCAGCCGGAGCAACTATTTGGACTTGCTGAAGTGCCTCTGTGTGGTGGTCAATCATATCTTCAAGGAATGCTCTGTCTAGCTCTGCTCCTGAAAGCTGCGTGAGGTCGCGCATCATTGGCCGATATGAGCCATTGTCAACATACTCCACACCATACCAAGCCTTGTACCATGACTTCATGTCAGCAATTTCTTTTTCTTGAGCCGAAACAATTGCTCGAGCCAGGGCATTAACCTCGGCGTTGGCTTGTCCGCTATTAAGAACCGTCTTGGCGCTATCGACAGCTTCCTGGTGGTGGGGGATCATTCTTTCGAAAAAGGCCCGTTCTGCCTTGCCGTCGCTTACCACTCTTTCGCCTTGATCCCCGTCGCCCATGGAGGTATTTTCGGGGGAAGTTTCTTCATAGGTCATGGTCTCACCGAGTTGGCTACGTTCGTCTTCGGTTGATAGGAAGTAGACGATACCGATAACCGCGACGATACCAACGGCGCTAATAATAAAATGTTTATTCATACGGCAATAAGTATAACAACGACAGTCGGGTAAGACAAAAGCCGTTTCCAGGAAGCGACTTTCGTCGGCTTTATTGAAACGGCTCGATGTGGGGCTCTTTGCCCATGATGTAGTCAACTTGGCGAGCCCGACGGAGAATGGTCTCCATGGACTCTATCGCCCCCCCCAGCGGCACGTACGCCTCTGCGCGTGCGACGGAGAGTTTTATCAAGCTCCCCGAAAAGTTCAGCCGTAGTCATTTCTGACCGATTTTTAGACATGCCTTTACTCCTGTTCTGTCTATTTCATTTATACAACATAATTAATTTCGTGTCTATCTTTCTACCCAGATCCGTTGAGATAAAAGACAAAGATACACGTATAATGGCACTTACATGAGTCAGATAACAAACTCAAAGGTAGCTGCGGCTACCTGTCCGCATTGTGGCAACAATCCAGTATCTCACTTTCTAGCCCGCTTTGACTCCAGTGCTTCTATCATTATGGAGCCCGTGTCGCAGTCGTTCTTTAGGACGAAACTAGGGATTTTTTGTGTTGTTTTTGTTGAGGGAATGCTAAGCGCCGTTAATGCCATGTTTTTGTTTTTTGGTATTGCCAAATTTGATTCAGAAAACCTCGACGGTGTATCTGAGCGCGGACAAGTTCTGATGGAGGAAGCTCGCGCCCGGGGATGGTATATGGGAACGTTACGTATATCTGGCAAAGCTACCGACCAGTTCAAAATTGTCACCTCAAGTGGTCATAAGCATATCTTTATTGGTTTGCCGCGCCTGGGTGGCAGCGCCGACATTCTCATCGGCTGGATAGACGATAAGGCAATGCTCAAACAGTTTTTAACAAAAAATAATATTGCAGTATCAAAGGGAGGCAGCTTTACCAACTGGGAAGATGCCGAAAAACACTTTGATACAGTAGGCGGCCCCCTCATCGTCAAGCCACGGCTCGGTTCACGCGGACGTCATACGACCACACATATCACTACCAAAGAGGATTTAAAAAAAGCTTTTGACATAGCCAAACAACTCGGACGCTTTGTCGTGGTGGAGGAACACTTAGTCGGCAGTGTTTATCGCGGCACTGTTATTGATGGCGTCTTGGCTGGCGTACTCGCTGGTGACCCGCCGCGTATCACTGGAGATGGGGTACGCACTATAAGTAAACTGATTGAACAAAAAAACCAAACAAGGCACACCAGAGTGGCCGAGGTCAAACACACGCCCGAACTTGATATTTTTTTGCAGCGACTCGACTACACCCTTGATACTATCTTGGCCCCCGAAACAACTATCGATCTATCGGAAAAAATTGGCTTGTCCTACGGTGGGAACGCGCGGGACGTTACACCTATCGTTCACCCCAAGCTACGTCAAGAATTAGAGCGCGCCGCCAAAATTATCGGCGATCCTTTTCTAGGTTTCGATTTTATCACCACCGATGTCAGCGCTGACCCAGACACAATCAAGTGGGGAATTATTGAATGTAACACCGTACCGTTTATCAATCTGCACCATCATCCACTCGAGGGTGAGTCTATCAACGTCGCTAAAATGGTACTAGATTATTTCGAGAGGAAAGTCAGTCTACGCTAGCCGTGACACAGTAGCTTCGATAGAGAATGTCTCGCCGTCGCTATGGACAACAATGATTCCGCCGGTGGGTTGGATGATTTCATTATGTCCGGTGGCGAGATGGGCGGCGACACTGCCCGAGCCGCAGGCGGTTTCGTCTCTTTCCGAATCGGTAGATACCACATGGACCCGGGGCGCAATCCGCCCGGCTGAGTCATAAGTTAGAGTCCCAAAAGCGGGCATATTGTATTTAGCAGCATATCCACTTAGTGAGTGAGTAGGGGACTCGTCTCTTTCCTGAATACAAACAAAACCAATCCCATCAAACAAAATCACATTGTCTTCCTTGGTATGAGACAGTGGGATTACGATGCTCGTTCTATCGATGTAGTTTTTATACAAAATTTCTGGATGGGTAGCCGTAGTCAAGATTCCTTCTTCGTTCCCTGCGTGTGCCGCGAGCGCAATGAGCGCATTTATGCAAAGTTCTCCGCCCATCATCGACAAGTGCGGGCGTTCACCGTCAGTCACAAAACCAACTTGTTCTACAGTAGAAAGTAGAACATTTACTTTTTCAAGTCGCTCACTCTCCGGACAGTCCCAGACAAGTGCAGTTTTATTGCCTCCGGCAATCGTAAAGTATTCTATCTGCATGTTTATTAGATAATTATCGTCGGTGTGGTGAGTCTATGTGGAGCGTCAACTTTTTGGTGTGTGTTGATTGTGTATAGGGCAGGAATCATAGCGTCGACTACAGAAGCTATTGGAGTACTGGCTAGATCACGGTCAATGTCGGCCGATTTCTTATCTGTATGTAGCAGCACATCCATAAGTGTGGCTTGCGCGGTGTTTTTTCCAGCGGTATCAGTTATACCAAATAAATTGCAGTCACCGCACCAAATTGTCGCGCGGTCTTTTCTTTCTGTATTACCTAATGTTTCGGTCAGGGCGGCCCACTGCTCTACATATGACGACAAATAATCCATTTGGCTGGGACCGCCACCGCAAGTTAGACCCTCCACTTCCTGCACTATTATAAGGGTAAGGGCCGACGATGGCATCAGGGTACGCTCCATAAGTCCTTTGGCAATCGTTACCTCATTCAGAGGGATAACGACTTCACCATTAGGAGTGACTAGATTGTCGCCTGCGATAATTAGTCTTCGTCTGGTGTGGGCTTGGTGGTCAATATACCAGAAGAGGTGAGTGCCTGAGTTTTCGTCATGCGAACCTTGAATACCACTAAACAGTTCGACAAATTTTTCACGCCAATCATTATTAAAGATAAGTCGGTGGATGTCGGTCTCGGTCGGTATATGCTTTTCTAGTAATAGCCTTACCACCACGCTATCAATTTCCAGATACACCAAGTCACCTCGCTCGTCGCCAAACAGCTGATGCCAAAGAATGTCGTTCATTACGGTGAGTTGGCCGCTGTAGGTTTTTTGTGACCAAACCCTACTGTCAGAAAGAAGTGCTGCAAAAAAGTTTTGCAGTCGTTCCTGTGCCTTTGGTTTGAGTGCAAATGAGCTAGCACGTTGTTTTTCATGCAGAAGTTCTTCTTTTGTCATCGGAGTTAGGGCGTAGATTGGTAGTCGCCTCTGTTTCAGACTTTTGAAAAATACTTTCTGTAATTGCATGGCATCATCATGAAAGGAAAAGCCACGCGGGAATGAATCATTGCCGAGAGACACTCCACCAAAGGGAAGTATCACTGTTGCTTTGTTTTCTCCACGTACTGGCTTAGAGCTCAAGGCTAGGGGGGTGGTGTAGAAGTAGGGATGATGCAAAAGTCCGTGGTGATCGGCCGTGTTTACCCAACCTTGAGTCTCGACAAAGTGCCGGGCGGACGTTGCGACGTCCGCCCCCAGAATACTCAAAGTTTCTTTCTCAATCGCACTCAAAATATCCAGTGAAGGAAGTCCAACAGCAAAATCCTGCGTGTAGTAGTCAACCAAACTCCTATCTCCCCAAGTATTCACTAGCTGCGCAAACCGAGGTTTACGCGCAAAAACTTCAGCTCTAATAGAATCAATATTCACAGCACGACTATAGCAAATTAAGGGGTAGTTATATAGGTCTGGGAGGCAGTTGGTGACCCAACCCGGAGCAAAGACCGAACAGAAATGCTCGAAAACCTTATCGCCGGCACAGAGCATATCCTCGAAAAACTATCCGCTGCACCCGACCTACCATAATCAGACGATTTCGCTATAATCCCGAGAGCCGGTTCCTTGGGTCGATTTTACAAAAACCAAATCAGTCTAACTATGGAACCAAGTTCCGAGCTCGAAGCATTCTTTGAGCTCTGCAAGCGCATGTATCTGCGCTTGCAGAAGGAAGGGAAGTGGGAGGAGGCGCTCGCATATCTCAGGTCGCACTCGGACCGTTATGAGGCTGAGGAAGATTTCGAAAAGTTCGATTCTCCGAAGGCGTAAGCGGAGACATTCACGCCCTAAAGACGCAAAAGGCGGCTCAACCGAGCCGCCTTTTGCTGTCTAGACCATGGAATATATGTGGTGACCCAGCCCGGAGCAAAGACCGAACTTTTGAAGAAATTTTGGAAGATTATTCAGAAAAAAGACACAAAGCAAAATCCCGTAAGTACGGCTAGTCTACAGAAATACTCGCAGAGATATTTTGTGTCTACTAGTATTCACTTCTTCATAATCGCTATCATGGCACCGGTCGACATTATCAGCCACTTAACCAATTTGTCTGTATGGAAGAACCAACGGCTCGTCGTGACCCGCTTCAGAATCGACTTAATGAGAAGCATCAAGAGGTGCTTACGCTTGTCGATTTGATGGAGGAGAATGCGATGCAGCTCTGCGGTGATTTATGTGAACTTCGCCTTCGCCTTATGTGGGAAGAGGGGATGCAAGAAAAAATCAACGTAGCAGAGCGCCTCGCCTCCTAATCGGAGTCCGATGCTCCGTAGGGTCTGACGCAAAAGCGCTTCCGAGGAAGCGCCTCTGGTTTGTTGTGACTCTACGGGGAATCGAACCCCGATTACAAGAATGAGAATCTTGTGTCCTAGCCGTTAGACGATAGAGCCTTTGTGTTTTTGTGGTATGGGTCGC
>JAYTZG010000014.1:0-12137 GCA_043742005.1 Minisyncoccota bacterium
GATATGTCGCGTGAAGACCGCGTTACCGCCTTACGAAAGAAGATTGCTGCCCTAGGTAATCTTGGAACGGTAGTGGTGGAGGAAGCTATACCAACAGAATCTCCGGTACCCGAAGCATCAGAAACTACCACCGGTCCTGTCACAGAAAACCGCTGTGGCAACTATTCTTCCACCGGTGTAGCTTGGAATTCTACTGGAGTGAAACTTGAAGAAGTAGAGGGTGCTCGTTTGGTGTACAGAGAAGCAAAGCCAGCTACTAATGCTTCCACGTCAGCGACGTCGTCAGCCCCAACTCGCCAGATTTTGGCGCAGCTGCCAGTGCGTAGTATTCCTAGTGCTTCACAGTCCTGTATTTCAAATATTGTGATCGGTATAAGTAAAAATAGTTCACTTATAAGAAATACTGACGTCGCAGGGTACGGTTCATTTGGTGGGGATACGCTTGTGGGGTACGCGCTTGATGGCTTTCCGATTTACGGTGCGGCGGATAAGAAAACCGACATCTGTGGCGGTTTGATGGAAGACGGTCAGTACCGTTACCAAATTTCAAATAGTCGCGACACCATTATCACTTGCTACGCTGGTTCACCGATTTCACTTTAGTTTATGGCTACTTTGGTCCTTGATATAAAAACCATTGGTGAATCGTGGTTGGATTTTGATGTAGAGACACAAAAAGCTCTGACCCAATGGATTGTCAAAAGCACAAATACAAAAGCTGAATACGAAAGAGAATTATTAAAAGTAAAAGAGCAGTTGGCCTTTTCTCCGCTCACCGGCAGTGTTGTGTCTCTCGGAATGTATGATATCGACCGCAAGCTTGGTGCCGTGTATTTTGTCGGTGATGGTAAGGGAGAAACATATGCTGATGGCGAATTCACTTACAAAGAACGCAGCGAAAAGGAGTTGCTGGAAGACTTTTGGGAAGGAGCCAGTAGTTATGATGTTTTTGTGACTTTCAATGGCCGCGCATTTGATCTGCCTTTTCTGATGCATCGTTCGGCGATTCTTGGTGTAAAACCAGATGTCACTCTCCTTAGTCAGCGCTATTTAAATCGACAAGCCATCCCGTATCATGTGGACTTGCTCGATGAACTGACTTTTTACGGTGCCACGAAGCGCCAGTCACTTCACATGTATTGTCGAGCGTATGGAATCGAAAGTCCGAAAGGAAAAGGTGGTAGCGCCGCGGTCGCGGAACTTTTTCTTGCGAAAAAGTTCCGCGACCTAGCCGCTTACAATGCATGCGACGCCGTTGCCACCACAGAACTCTACAAAAAATGGAAACAATACCTAGCCCCCGCCAGCTTTATCAATGCTATTGAGTTCTAGGGTTTCTGTTATACTTTTGGGTATTATGTCAGAAAAGAAATTTCCAGAAGGGTTCCTCTGGGGAGCAGCAACAGCGAGTTACCAAGTAGAAGGAGGGATTGAAAATTGTGACTGGGCGCAGGCAGCGCGCGAGGGGCGGGTGCCACCGTGCGGTCGGGCTTGTGAGCACTATACTCGCTACGCCGAAGATTTTGATATAGCTAAAAGTCTTGGCCATAACGCACATCGCTTCTCAGTCGAATGGGCGCGGATTGAGCCGGTCCAAGGACAATTTGATATGAAAGAAATTGAGCACTACCGTGAAGTGCTCAAGGCACTTCAAGCGCACGGTATTACACCCTTTATTACACTCTGGCACTTCACTTTGCCACTCTGGTTTTCAGAAAGCGGTGGCTTTGAACGAAAGGATTCACCAGAAATTTTCGCTAGGTATTGTACGTTTGTAGTAGACCAACTTGGCGATCTCTGTAAGAATTTCTCAACTATTAACGAACCAAGTGTATATGGCAGTAACGGCTGGCTGCGCGGTAGTTGGCCGCCGTTCAAGCGATTTGCGCTGACCGACCTAGTTGCTATCACCAACTCTGGGCGAAGTTATGAGGGGAAGCCGACAAAGGGTCTCGGTCCGCTCTTTTTGTGGAGACGAGTCATGAAGAATCTTGCTAAAGGCCACAATCGTGCGTACGAAGAAATCAAAAAAGTTCGACCGAACACCAACATCAACTTCGTGCACCACGTCATCGTGTTTGATGCCAATTGGAACCCTTTTAATAAACTGGCAGCGTGGGTAGCTAATCGTAACTGGACGCACGTGTTTATGAAAAGAACAGCTGGTCACTATGATTCAATTGGTCTTAATTATTACTTCTACACGCAATTTGGCGATAAACGCCAGTGGCGAAAAACTGATATGGACTGGAACTTCGCACCAGAGCGAATTTATGATGCACTGATGATTTTGAAACGCTACAACAAACCAATTTATATTTCCGAAGCTGGACTCGCGGATGCAGATGACAGCGGTCGTGCTGAGTACATCACGCAGCAGGTTGGCGCGGCTTGGCGCGCTATTCAAACTGGCGTTGATGTTCGAGCCCACATCTACTGGTCACTTCTTGATAATTATGAATGGGCGCTTGGTTTTGAGAAGAGATTTGGTCTGGTGGAAGTAAATTACGGAACTCTAGAGCGTACCATCCGTCCTTCGGCATACGTGTACAAGGCGATTTGTGAAGCAAACGCTATAGTAGAATAGAGCTAATGAATTGGATATTACTGGCAACGGCTGGTCAGTTCTTAAACGCCATTGTGGCGGTGCTAGATAAATATATTGTCTCGGACGAGAAAGTAATGCCGCGCCCGTTTGTGTACGCGTTTTATTCTTGTCTCCTCACTGGATTTTGGGCCGTCATTTTCTTTGTCGGGCTGATTCCTCCGTTTGCCGCCATCGGCGTACCGTCTTTTGCTAACGTATCGTTTCCTACTATTCAGGTTCTCAGTATGGCGTTTTTGACGGCCTATACGTTCTTTATGGCGCTCGTATCGATGTACGATGCGCTGCGCAAGTCAGACGCTTCGGTGGTGATGCCTATCATCGGAACCGTCTCAGCTCTTACAACATTCGGTCTGAGTTACGTCTTTCTTAATGTGCAAATCACTCAAGGTCACGCTATCGGTATCATTATCATGTCGCTTGGGACACTGCTAGTTGCCAAAAGTCTGCCCCAGATAAGTGTCGTGCTTCACGTGTTCCATAGTGGGGTATTTTTTGGATTGCACTACATCACCATGAAAGGACTATTCATGGAGACGAGCTTCGAAGACGGTTTCTTCTGGTCTCGGGTGAGTTTTGTTTTGTTTGCCCTCTCACTACTTATGATACCTGTTTACTGGGACAAGATTAAAGAACAGTCAAAAAACACCTCCAAGAAAACTGGTGCTATTGTACTTGTCACAAAGGTCACTGCCGGTGTGGCCGCCTTCTTACTCCTTAAAGCCACTGACTTAGGCGAAGTTTCGGTCGTCCAGGCTCTAGATGGCGTGCGCTTTGTGTTTATCCTTTGTATTACCGCCCTTCTTGCTCATTGGCTACCGGAGGCGGCGACCGATAGGGATACTCGCCCTCAGGTATTTTTCCGTAAGTTTGTCTTCATTGTGGTTATTACCGGTGGATTTTTTATGCTCTTTACATGATAGAATGAGCCGAATATGAACTGGCGAAAATTTTTAAAATATTTTGGACTAGCGCTTCTGGGACTAGTCATATTAGTATCTTGCTCGCTTTTTTTCTTGGCGCAAAAAGAAAAGCCAGACACTATTACCTACGGCATGTCCTTTAATACCCTGTATGCAGATGAGCTTGGTTTAGACTGGAAAGAAACCTACGATGCTATTTTAGATGAATTAAAAGTAAGGAATCTCCGCCTTGCAGCCCATTGGCCAATGATACAGCCGACAGGAGAAGAGTATAATTTTGTAGAGCTAGACTACCAAGTGAAACGCGCAGAAGAAGTGGGGGCAAATGTAGTACTGGCTGTTGGTCGTCGCTTGCCGCGCTGGCCAGAGTGTCATATCCCGAAGTGGGCGCAAGAATTGTCCCAAGAAGAACGCAACGAAGCCCAGATACGCTACATGGAGACTGTGGTCAACCGGTACAAGAGTAGTCCAGCTGTGACTGTGTGGCAGGTAGAAAATGAACCTTTCCTTAGCGCGTTTGCTTTTGAACACTGTGGTGAGTTGGATACTGATTTCCTCGATAAAGAAATTGCTCTCGTTCGCTCGCTTGATGGCACCAGGCCAATTTTGGTTACTGACAGTGGTAATCTCGGAACTTGGCGGGGAGCCTATTCACGCGGCGATATGTTCGGTACCAGTGTATACGTGCATTTTTGGAATCCAGAATTGGGACAATTTAGAACTTTTTTGCCGCCTTGGTTTTATCGCGTAAAAGATAATTTGATGGAAATATTCTATGGAGAAAAGAAAACAGTATTGATTGAGCTGTCCGCTGAGCCGTGGCTACTTGAGCCAGTGGTTGATGTGCCTGTTGAGACGCAATTCACCCGTATGAATCTAGAAAAGTTTGAGGATATTATCACGTATGCACAAGGGACTCATTATGATACGCAGTATCTCTGGGGCGCCGAGTGGTGGTATTGGCTACATTTGCAGGGACGCGATGAGATGTGGAATCGAGGCAAGGCTCTGTTTGAAAAAAGCTCAGAATAGATTCATGCTAACAGATAATACTAACAATGCTGTATGGAAGAAATGAAAAACCAGAACAATATAGCAAAAACTGTTGTCGTGAGTAGTGGGGTGACCCTGTTAATTGTATTGGCTGTTCTTTTTATTGCTCGCAAACCCATTTCAACATTTCTTTTACAGAGTGTGGTGCCGCCAGAGACTGCATCCCCAGTCGAGACGGCTACAAAGGAAGAGCCGCTAGTAACGATGATTTCAAAAGCCAACCCTGCCGTGGTGTCGGTGGTGGTTACTAAAGACGTGCCAGTTTACGAGCAATACTACGAAACTTTTGGTCCATGGGGAGTCTTTAGTGTCCCGCGGGTACGTGAAAACGGCACACAGGAACGTGAAGTTGGCGGCGGTTCCGGGTTCATCGTGAGCAATGACGGACTTATTGTAACCAATAATCACGTAGTAGTAGATGAAGCAGCTAGATACTCAATTGTACTAACCGATGGAACTATTTATACGGTTGATGTACTGGCCCGAGACTCTGATCTTGATATCGCTATACTTAAAATCAATCAACCAATTGAAGCAGTCTTGTCTTATCTAGATTTTGGTGATTCTACCAAGCTCCAGCTGGGGCAAACAGTTGTTGCGATTGGAAATGCGCTAGCCGAGTTTCAAAACTCAATTTCCGTGGGGGTAGTATCTGGGCTGTCGCGTTCAATTGTTGCCAGTGATCAGTGGGGAAGAAGTGAGCAACTTGATCAAGTAATCCAAACTGATGCAGCAATTAATCCTGGCAATTCCGGTGGTCCGCTCTTGAATAAGGAAGGGAAGGTAATTGGAGTCAACGTTGCCACCTCTCGTGGTGCTGACAACATAGGCTTTGCTTTGCCAGCCGAGATGGTGAAGCAGGCGGTTGATTCAGTGAAAGAACATGGCGAAATCATCCGTCCATACTTAGGAGTCCGCTATGCCATTATTACTCCGCGTCTAGCCAAAGCCAACAATTTGTCTGTAGATTACGGTGTTTTGATTGTTCGTGGACAAGCACCTGAAGAACTAGCGGTAATGCCGGGTTCACCCGCAGACAAAGCCGGGCTGCAGGAAAATGACATAATTTTGTCTGTCGATGGATCAGATTTAAAAGAAACACAACTCACAAGCTTACTGCGTGCAAAAACAGTTGGACAAGTTATAACTCTTAAAATTCTTTCCAAAGGAGAAGAGAAGACAGTCTCGGTGACGCTCGAAAAAGCAATGTGAGTAATTTAGAAAACATCACTAAAAGCAAGGTATTATAAGGTGGCAATCTTTATGGGCTTCTTTAAATTCGTTTTTTCATTCTTGTATGTGCGCAACTGGCATACTGGTAAACTCGAACTTTCACGTCCTCGCGTGTCGATTTTCTTTGCGGCGTTGTTTTTGATGGTGTTAGCACTCCTTATGATTAGTTTCTTACAGTCATCCGTAGAATATATAGCAAAATGAAATCCTTCATTGTTAATTCGGTAATCTTCTTTGCCTTGGGTGCGGTTGCAACTGTGGGAGTGTTTTATCTAATAAATATGAATAGTCTAGACACCAATCTCTTGTCTGACTTAGCGACGAAAGAGAATCTTGAAGAAGCTACCGCAAAGGCAAAGCAAATCCAAGAGACTGTCGCAACCGTTCCAGACAAAGGTATCCCACTTTCTACTTTGAAACTAAGTGAAACACAAAAATCTACCTTACAAAAGGTTGGTATCGATACGCAGTCCTTTGTTATTACTAAGGACATGGTGGCTTGTAGTGCAGAAAAGTTGGGAGCAGAGAGAACTCAGGCTCTGATGGCCGGTGCCTCGCCGTCGCTGATAGAAATCACTACTCTGACTCCCTGTCTTAAAAGTAGTCAGTAAGCCTTTATTTTTCCGCAAAGTGTGGTACAATCGAAGTAATCTACGTAGGTATAACCTGCGTACGAAACACTTATGTATATAAAACCCTTATTTTCCTTAGCAATTTGCGCCGTTGTTTTTTTGGTGGCCCCAGTTTTAGTATCTGCTGATACGGTAATTCGCACCGGCGAAACTGTTTCGATTGATAGCGATCAACGAATTGACGGAGACTTCTACTCAGCTGCAAGTATCTTAAACCTTTCCGGTGAAGTGTCTGAGGACATGACTGCAATTGGTGGCAAAGTCACTTTAAACGGTAACGTTGGCAAAGACGCACTGTTTATTGGTGGGAGCGTTGATGTCCATGGCTCAGTTGGAGATGATCTTCGCATTGTTGGTGGTGATGTCATTATTGCGGAGCCAGTGACAGGTGATGTGTTTGTAATTGCTCAGTCGGTCACTATTCTCGATACAGCATCAATCGGCGGCGACTTAGTCATTTATGCAGCCAATGCCGAAGTCAGTGGCTCTGTTGGTGGTGATGTTCTCGGTAACGTCGAGACGCTTCGTCTTGATTCACCAGTGAAAGGTTCGGTTGATGTCGGCACGGCACAACTCACTATTGGCGAGCGCGCTGATATCGCCGGTACTGTGCGATATGTTAGTAGTGAGACTCTAACCCGTTCTCCTAATGCAAAAATTTCTGGGGAAATTTCCCGCAACGACCCTGTAAAAGAAGAGACGAACCTTCCTGGAGCAAAATCAATGCTGATTCCAGTGCTTATGGTTTTGTTCTCTGCCCTGGTATGGTATTTACTTGCACGCAAGCTCCTGACGGCTATTGTCGATCGAGCGTTGGTGCGCGGTATCCGACCAGTGGCTACTGGATTCGTGACTTTTTTTGGCGCACCGGTCATTATTGTAATCCTAACCGTTAGTGTACTGGGTACTCTCGTTGGGATAACTGCGTTTGCAGCCTATCTATTTGCGGTACTACTGGCTATCGTTAGTTCAGCCGCGGTCCTTGGACAACTGATTGTAAAATTATACAAAAAAGAACTTTCCCCACTTTCACCACTCACACTCTGTATTGGTGTGGCAGTAATGACTTTACTTGCAGTGATTCCAGTACTTGGCCCAATCGCCTTAGCTGCACTATTCTTGATTACGCTGGGATCACTGGTTGATCTAGTGCTTCATCCAGCACATTCATAGAAACCATACAGAGCAGAGCAGCGGTTAGAGTCGCTGCTCTTTTCTTTTGCTATAATAGAGCTATGAAACCAGTCGCCTTTTTCGACGTTGATGGCACCATTTTTCGGTCCAGTCTGTTTATTGAGTTAGTTGAACAAATGATCAAAGAGGAGTTGTTTCCGTCGAATGCTCACGAGTACTACCACCAAGAATATCGTGCGTGGTTGGAGCGTGAAGGAAGTTATGATGATTATATAAATGGTGTTGTCGAAAGTTTCTACGCCCACATCAGAGGCGTTCACTACGGGGATTTCGCCGACGTGGGAAGACGAGTAGTAGCTCTTCAGAGTAAACGAGTCTATCGCTATACACGAGATTTGATTAAAGAATTAAAGTCACAGGGATATTTTCTAATCGCTATCTCGCAATCACCCAAAACCATCCTCGACGAATTTTGCCAGCAATATGGTTTTGACAAAGTATACGGTCGGGTGTATGAGATTGGTCCCCAGGATAGATTTACTGGCACGGTGACCGATGTTCACTTAATCGAAAATAAAGCCAACATCGTACGACGAATCTTCGACAAGAATCCTGAATTTACCGCAACTGCTTCAATTGCTGTTGGTGATACTGATGGCGACATCACGCTACTTGAAATGGTTGAACGACCGATTTGCTTCAACCCTAACCAGGCCTTGTATACTCACGCTAAACGCAATAACTGGGAAGTAATTGTGGAGCGAAAAGACGTTATTTATAAGTTATAAGTTAAAGTGTATAATTATCTCCATATGACTGAATCACTAGGAAATGAAAAGGCGCCACCTGCATACATCGAAAGAGCGATTAGGACGAATGAGGATTTTTTGTCAGAACTTAATGCTACCCTTTCACTTGAGCAACTAAGAGAGGCTTTGCATGATTTAGCATTTGTAACTGATACTGATGGAGAGAGGTGTTCTGTTTTGCCTGAAATAACCACAGAGCCCGGCTCCGAGGATGCTAGTGTAAAAGTGTATCTCGAGGATGATATTGTTCGTTCTCTAGGAGTCTTTATCAACGATCCTGTTACAGATGTAACTGATCTCGAACAAGAGGTATGAAACTGGATACCGCATCGTGATATTGCAAATGCTGTTGTCAGAATTATCAGTAAGACTCACAATGAAAAATAAACAACTTGAGCGAGATGAAGAAAAAGCGGTGGTGTCCGGGGTATTGGCGGGTATGGCAAATTATTTTGACCAAGATCCGACATTATTCCGGGTCGCGGCTATAACTTTTCTTATTCTGACTGGTTTCTTCCCAGGAATAATTTTATACCTCGCTGCCTGGATTATGATGCCAAAAAAGATACATAAACCACTTGATGTTGACTACGAAGTGGTGGAATAACTATGAACGTCGATCTCCGTCGTGTTAGAGCTTTAAATGAGAGACCGGCCGGATCTGGGCCGGTTTTGTATTGGATGAGTCGTGATCAGCGTGTGCAAGAGAATTGGGCACTTATTTATGCACAACAAACTGCTCTTGAGCGAAAGGTACCACTCATTGTAGGGTTCTGTCTATCGATAATAACTACTCGCGCTCAGCTCCGACATTATGATTTTATGATGCAAGGTTTAGCGGAGGTGGAGAATGAACTTGAGACACTAGGCATCCCCTTCTTTGTTATCGAGGGTACTCTAGATAAAGCATTACCTGACTTTGTTGAAAAACAAAAGATTGAAGAGGTAGTGGTCGACTTTAGTCCACTCAAATACGCTCGAGCGAGACGGGGTGCGGTAGCCTCCGCACTGCCAGTATTGCTGACTGAGGTCGATGCTCATAATGTGATTCCGTGCTGGCTGGCCAGTAATAAAGAAGAGTTTGCGGCGTATACCTTTCGACCCAAAGTTCACCGAGCACTGACGGAATATCTAACGCCGTTTCCTAAGGTCACAAAGCACCCCCATCGCTTTGCCGGAAAGGTCACCAAAATTAACTGGCACAAGCTTCTGACAGATCTGCCACTTAATGATGCTGTGGCCCAGGTATCCATTGCCTCTGGTGCAAAAGCGGCCAAGGCGCGTCTGCGCGAGTTCACCCAAAGTCGCCTTGATGATTATCATGTGGAGCGTAATGACCCAACCAAAAATGGTGTGTCAGGACTTTCACCTTATCTGCACTTTGGACAACTATCCGCTCAGAAGGTTGCCCTTGAAGTCTCTAAAGCCTATGAAAATAATAAAGAAGCCCGTGAGGCTTTCTTGGAGGAGCTCATTGTTCGTCGTGAATTAGCTGACAATTACTGTTTTTATAATGAGAACTACGATAAGCTCGAAGGCGCACACGCTTGGGCCCAGAAGTCGCTGCTAGAGCATAAAAATGACCCTAGAGAGCATCTATATACCAAAAAACAGCTAGAGAGCGCTTTGACCCATGACGACCTCTGGAACGCCATGCAGATGCAAATGGTTAAAGAAGGAAAGATGCACGGCTGGTGCCGGATGTACTGGGCTAAGAAGATTTTGGAATGGACACCTGATGTGCAGACCGCGATTGATATTGCTAGTTACCTAAATGACAAATATGAACTCGATGGAAATGATCCTAATGGCTACGTAGGCGTGATGTGGTCAATCTGCGGAGTTCACGATCGCGCCTGGGGCGACCGTAGTATATTCGGCAAAGTGCGTTACATGAACTACGCCGGTGCCAAACGCAAGTTTGACATTAAAACGTACATTGAACGCTATGGAGGTAAAGAAAGAACACTTTTTAACTAAGACTTAAACACGGTTTGTGAAAGCGGCGTGAGAGTTTTACTATCTTTCAGCTAAGGAACACACTATCGTATATTGAAAAGGAGCGCATCAAGCTTCAGCTTGATGCGCTCCATGAGGCAGAGTTAGTGATTTTGAGAGACCGAAGATATTTATTACCTAGCCAAAGTTTTCATTGTGCCACGAATCATCATTCCAGAGTGATTCAAAATTAATGTTCGACCAAGGAATAAGCACTCTGATAGCTGGAAGTCCGTCTTTTTCAGACTCGCTTAGCATAGTGTGTTCAATCTCTCGTACAGGGTAGCCGTTTCCGTCAATGACTACCTGATGGCCGAGACCGGGAAGAACTGAGTGTCCAAACACTTTACTGGCTTGACGTCCAGTAAACTCATCATTTGGTCCATCTGTCTCTTCGAGAACAAGCAAAAATTTAATCATTCCTCAACTCCTTTGCTGTCGAATAAGATACTGTATTTAGATAATTAGTCAATATTTACTTTGAGTCTTCGATGTCTAATGTGATAAACATCGCGGGAATCATCATGAGGGCGAAGACGACGAAGAGAAGGTTGAAAGGGAGCCAGAGCAGAGACAGGCTGGCGAGGATTGCGCCGGCGATGTAGGCCAATGGACGAGTGACGCGGAAGAAGCTGATAATTTGAGCATCGGAGCTGTTGGTGCGCTTGAAGAAGTGGACTTCAGTAGTGACTTCGACAAAGCTGGCACCGATACGCACCACGAACATAATGATTGACCACACGATCACGCTCGGCACTGTGACAAAAGAAATCCAAGCCGTGGAGATAGCGAGAATCATTAGTCCGATTGACATCATCTCCTTTTCACCTATGTAAGTGTCCGCGATATAGCCAATCGGGTATTCGAAAATAACGTAGGCCATTTGAGCAAAGAACATAATGATACCAAATTGGACCCATGTGAGTCCGATGTGTTGGGTGAGATAAAGTGGAGAGAATACCACCATACACATAAAGAACATTTGTAGACAAAAATGCACACAAAACACAGCTCGGATATCTTTTCTAATCCAAAAACCGCGAATGGCTTCCAGAGCATTGAGGTTGGTGTACGGCGGGTCTTGGAAGTCGCGGAAGTACCACAAAAGTATACCGATAATCGGCACCAGGGCGGCGGCACTGGCCAGGTAAGCGTACTTAAAGCTACCATCACCGAGCGCTATGAGTTCACTGCAAAGAAAGGGCGAAATGGCGCTGACAATACTCATGAGCGTGAGCAATAGGCCTCGGCGGGTACCGGTAACACCTTCATCATTGCCAATATGTTCTTCTAAGAATACATCGAGGTTAAATACTATGAGTGGAACAGTGATTAGGTGAATGGCTAGTAGGGGTACAACAGTGCGCAGTGAGTCAGATATTGAAAGCCCAAGTACGGCGAGGCCGTTAACTAGTAAAAGCGCGAGGGTTAATTTGAAATTTCCGGTGCGGTGTAGGACGTGTGAAATGAAGAAAAATATCAATACAGTGAGGGCTGAGCTCATGATGTAGATACTGCCGACACTCTCGGTACCGATAAATTTCACAAGAAAGGTAGAGTTGATGAAGGCGACGACGTAGGTGTGAAGAATGAGTAGGAGGGAAGCGACGTAGATAGGAATGTAGCGACGATGAAGAGACCTACCTAATTCAGATTTAGAAATAACGCGCGGCATAATGAGTATATTGTACCGTGTATTGTAGTCAGATTTGTGAAGTGTTACGGATAGGAAAAGACCGCAGCGAAGCTG
>JAYTZG010000015.1:0-11824 GCA_043742005.1 Minisyncoccota bacterium
GCCCGCGCTCACAAAGTGAGCGGCAGCAATAGTAAGCCGTCCCGAAATGGTCGTCGTAGCAGTAAAGCTTGGAGTGGTGGTTCCAACCACTGTGCCATTACCTAATTTCAAATTGTAGAAGGTCCAGGCGGTATTACCACCAAGTGTATTGGAGCGAGATAGTGTGGTGGTACCGGCACCAAGGGTAAGAGATCCGTTACCTGATAGCGAGCCATACGGCACATCAATGTTTCCTGTACCAGTCACAGTACCGGCGGCGACGTTTATATTATTGTTGGCGATGATGTTCGCTCCTAAGTTCCAAGCACCACCACTACCATTGAAGGTAAGGGTGTTAAAGGTAAGAGTACTGGTAGCAGTGATGCTTTTTCCGGTAGTGCTGGCGTTCATCAACACCGTCGTGCTCGCTGCATTGAAATTTGCTTGAGAGCCAGCTACCAAGCGGCCGCCAATTGTGAGGGTGGTCGTTGAGTAGGCGTTAAAGGTAGAGCCGTTCCCAATATTGAGGGTGCCGTCATAGCTGTTGGCAGCCGCGTTACCAGCCAAGGTGACAGTCCCTCCTGGGGTAAATGTCTTTCCTTTCCACACAAAGAGTTCCGTGCCTGAAAGCACATTTAATCTATTGGTAGTGGCATTAAAGCGAAGGTCGGTATCGTTATCGGAATCATATACTGCAAGTTGAGTGTTTGTTGTGACAGCGATATCTTCATGGCGAACAATTACGCGGTTGGCATAAATATCCATATTGGTTACGTTGCCGGTTGGAGTTCTTGTAACCACGCTTCCTTTTTCACCACTTAAAGCGTTATCAAGATAAATGGTGAGCGTAGGGTCGCCTGTAAATGTAATGCCGCTAATGCTATAGCTACCGTTTGCAATACTACAGCTACCGGTGTACGAAGTGCCACTATTTACCACAACCCGTACTACTTGGGTAATGCCGTTACAGGTGGCGCCAACAAGCGGCGTGGTGCCAGCGTCACTATAAACAGTCCCTGAAATTGTTATCACGAGTGAACTGTCATCAAAGCGAATCGAGCCTGGATTCCCAGTATCGTTGTCATACGCCTCACCATAGAGGTTGCCTGAGCCAGTTGTAAACCACCAGAAAGAGGTTGGAGTCCCATCAGTTTGAGAAACGTTCTTAGCAGCAATAGCGGTCGTGGTGGCAAAGCGTATACCAGTGATCTGCTTGCTTGGGCTGGCATTAATAGTAGTAGAAGAGATAGTGAGGGCGCTAGCGGCGGCGGCTCCGACGGTAAAGGATCCATTATTCATAGTTGGTACAGTGACAGTACCAAGAAGCGACAGACCACCGCCGCCGAGGTCACTAAATTGATAGTAGCCTGCAGACAGCGTTCCACCAGTTTGGGTGACCGTATAAGTACCCGAACCCTGATTGGCGATAGTAGTAGAGGCGGTACTGATACCAGTGATATTGAGCGTGGATCCACCACTGAAGGCTGCGCTCGCGCCCGAAGCAAAGCGCACATTGGCTTGGCGCGGAGTGCCGCCGAGTAATGTTCCATCGAAGTCAGTAGCATAATTCCAATATTCAGAGCCGCTGGTTCTGTTGTAAGCACCGAAGATATAGAGGTTTCCATCAACTGCGGCGTGATCTTGTGAATACAAATACCCGGTGCTATTTACAGTGTACGTGGAGGCTGAGGAATTCCACATTGAAATCTTAGTGTTTGCAGCAATCGCGAGGGTTGCATACACATCACCAGTATTACTTTTAGTATTGAGGCTATACGTGCTAGCGCGCAACGCCAACGTCGAACCAGTCCAGGTGGTTGGTACTCCACCAACACTATTAGTGAATGTGCCACCAACTGACAGGATCTTTCCAGAACTGAGTGTCCAGCTGTTAGCACTGGTAATACTTAAGGTATTGGTAGTAGTAGCGTTTTGGTTAACCGTCCAGCCGCCACTAGTGCTATTAAAGTTCACATTATAAAGCGCCGAATTACCGAAGTCGACAGTTTTTCCGGTCGCTACAGCATTGAATTCTACGGTACCAGTGCCCGGTGTGACCGTTGCATTATTATCGTAAGAGCCACCAATAAGAAGAGTGCCACTGGGGAGGGTGAGCGAGCCAATATTTATAGTGAGGTTACCCGAGATAGTTGCACTTGAATCAGCAAACGACCATGATCCACCAGTACCGGCAAAAGTAACGTTGTTCAAAGCCGAGCCTCCCATAGTAATTATTTTTGCCGTCGTGCTATAGAACAGCACTGTGCCGGTGCCGCCAAGGAAGACACCTCCGGTATCAGCCAAAGTACCGCCAATTGCAAACACGCCGCTAGGGAAATTCAAAGTTCCTTGTTGGACCGTCACATTGTTAGTTGAAGTTGCGTTGGTGTCGGTGACAGTCCAGCTGCCGGCGCCGTTAAACCATAAATTTCGCGCCACATTGGTAAAAGCGCCACCAAGGAAAGTGATAGTTTCAGCCGAGCCGGAGGTGAAGTAGATGACACCGTTATTGTGGGCGAAGTTTCCAGCAGTGACAGTGAATGAACCGCCAATAGTAGAAGTCGCTGTAGGGAGCGTCACGGTACCGGCAGTTACTCTAAGGTCATTAGTCACGTTTACCGTTGACTCAGTGAACGACCAACTACCAGATCCCGAGAATGTCAGGTCATAAAAGTTGTCTCCGGTCGTAGTGATAGTTCGGCTCGTGGTAGTTGCCGCAAAGAACACTTCACCACCGCGCGAGACAAAGTTGTTTTGATTATTCCAACTACCCAGCACTGTAATATCGTAGTTACTGTTTGAAGCATCAAGGGTATCGTTGGCACCAATGGTGATGGTTTGAGCCCTTACATTTCCGGCCAGCGTTACAATTTTTGAAGTACCATCCACTACAACCTTACCGACATTTTGCAAAGTAGCATTTTGGTCTTGCCAGGTGGCGGCAGCACTGCCATCAAAAGTGGTACTGCCGGTACCGGTCCAGACACCATTAGCGGCGTTTAGGAGATTGCCCGCCACAGTGATTGCTGTCCCGGCTCGCGCTAAAGTTCCGCGCGTCACTGTCAGATTTCCATCGACATCGAGTGTCGTCGTGAGCGTCCAAGTACCATTTCCCGTCGTGGTACCAAAAGTAACATTATTGAATGTTCCTAAAAGTGCGCCAGTATTGTCTATCGACTCGGTACTACTGGTCGCTGCAAACACCACGATAGAGCCAGTTAACGTACTAGTGGCGTTGTTGTCCCACGAACCATTTACTTCGTGAGTGAAAGAACCGGCGGTAAAAGTACCGTTGTTTTCAAAGTCATGGGTGAGGAAGCGTCCGCCAGGAGTGTAGTAAACACCGGATTTTATATACAAGGTCGCGTCCGCACACCCGGCATCAGCACACATCGTGAGTGTGCTACCGGTACCATTGAAGAAAAGGTCCTCGCTTTGAGTGAAATCGTAAAGCGCTATATCGCTGTTGGTGAGCGGGGTCGAAGTTGCGTCGTTTGAGCCAAGTGAAAGATGACGCTCAAACAGAGTCATACCACTCACATCGCCCTGTCCATCGTAGCGTGTTATGCCGACTGCTTCGTTTGAGTTCGCAGCACTCGTGACAAACACCGTGATCACATCTCCTTCAAAAGCGGTGACGTTCGCGACACTCCAGTTACCACTACCATCAATCGATCCGGTTTTCCCGCTTTGCAACACTCCATCGACAGCCACGGCCACCGTGCCACTCGTCACATTACTGCTTTCGTTGTACTGCTTGATGTTACCTCCAATATTAATCCCACCGGCCCAAAGAACACGCCAATCAGAAAGGGTTGGACAATTACCCGAACCATCACAACTAAATTCCGCGTACGGACGAATCACATTGTAGGTGTAGGTATTAAGGGCTGAGATATCAATTGGACCATTGGTATATCCAGCCACATTTCCCGATAATGCGGAGTTGGGAATATACGCCCATGAGCCAGTCGCGGTTTGGTACTGCAGATGGTACAGAATGTCACTGGTGCCGGGAGTGGTGTCATTCCAGGCAAAAGTTTTCCAGTATGGTCCAGAGCCATCATTAAAGTCGATACTCGGGCTCACTACCGCGGTACCAGCCCGGCCTGAGTTGCGGGGCGCGACAGCAAACGGCTCACCATATGGTGAAGAGGTCGGTGGCATATCAGTTTCAAGTGTTTGTGCTGTGCTCCAGCTCGAACCATTCCAACTTGAGAAATCAAAACGATCATTGGCATCATCATAAAAAAGACCGAGCAACTTTCCGACCCCAGTGCGAACGAGGCGCATACTAGCAGAATCCTCAATGGTACTAATGCTAGCTTCGGTGGCCCAGGTAGTACCGTTATAGGAACGGTACCGCGCATTAGTGGCGTCACTGTAGACTGACATAATATAACCATCGCGACCGGTAGTGGTTTCAAACTGACACGATACTCCGCGGTCAGACACACTATTGGCAGCTGCATCGAGGTTGGTGACTCCGGCCCAAGCGGAGCCAGTCCAGCGGATTACTCCGACATTAGAAATTTCGTCGATATAACACATCGCCATGGCGTCTGTGCCATTATCTCGGTTCAGTTCGGCCCACAAAAGGTTGTCCGTGATGGTGCCGTCAGTGAGGAGTCCCGCCCACGCTGTGCCATTCCAACTGTTGTATTCAAAACGCACTGGATTACCATCATTGGTGACCGAAAGTGCTTGTCCCCCGCTCTCTTCATACATTAAGGCCATTCCTCCATAAGCAATATCTTTCGCCCCTCCTTGAGTAGTGGAATTACCCCAACTCGATCCATTCCAGACTTGAAGCTCATAGGAGGCCGCGTTGGTCCCGACTGTGTCACGAGACATGAGAATAATTTCATCTGAGGTCGTGTCAGAAGCTAGTTCAATCCATTCGCAATTGTTGGTGCTCGCCAGATTAATCGTCCCGCCACTCGTCCACGTGCTGCCATTCCAGATGTAGTAACTAGGGTCGGCGTCTCCGTCACAATAGGCGACCATGGCGTCGCCAGAAGTTTTTTCATAGGCCACATCAAACCCGCGGGCCGCCACGCTTCCCATACTGACTGTTACTTCCTGCAAATTACCCCAGGCTCCGGTGCGATAGACCTGCGCGTTAACGTCGGCGTCGACACCAACCGTGGCGGCCACATACTCTTCTCGAGTGGTACCTGCTCGCACGACTGCCCACCGTATGGCGGCACTGACATCAGACATAGTGGCTTCGCTGCCCCAGGCCGTACCGTCATACACCCGGTAGCGTGGCGCGGTCTGATTCCCCTCGCCGTACACGAGTATCGCTTCAGACGCAGTAGTGGCGACAGCAGCTACATCAGTTGCCAAAGTACGTGTGCCAGAAAGAATATCGGTGGCAAATTGCTCTTTCGTGGTTTGCGACCACGTTGATACAGCGGTCCCTGGTGTATAGGTAAAGCTTCGCACCTCGCTCCAGGAAGAGTACGTATTACTGCCTGTCGGATCTTTCGCTCGTACTCGCCACCAATAGGTAGTTGAAGCAGTTAATGCATCAGCGGTTTGAATTTTGAACTGAATCGTATCTCCGGATATAAACGGATCAGTGTCCCCGCCAAAGTTTATATTGGTAAAGCGATTATTTGTACCGGAGGTGCGGGTGGTAGAAGAAGTAAAGAGTGGTGAAGTCGACCACTGAACTTGATAGCGCAAATCGTCATTCTGTGGGTCCGTCGTTCTAAACTCAAACGTAGGGGTAGTAGTTCCCACCTGTTCATTAGAAAACAGTTTTGTAATCGTGGGCGCCGGCACCCGGTAGCCCCAATTGAGCGTCCAACTTTGCATAGACGGCGAGCCCGCTATGTTAGTAAACGTTGCTACGATTCGTATTTGATTATAGGTGGTGGTATCGAGGTTGGTTAAGGTGACAGGTGAAGTATCAAATCCTGAACTATTACCAGAAAGATCAGCGTCAGGAATATTTGTCCACACTCCGGCCAGCAGATACTGCAATGTGTATTTTATATCCCCCACGGTTTCGGTATCGGCAAACTCGAGACTACCCCAGGCATTCCCGCGGCTCTTATCATCATAATCAATCGTGCCGCTCGTCAAAGTACCAGTGGTTGATCCGGTAATGAGCGCCACCTGATCCCCCACTCCGGTAACTCCAACTCTCGTTATGGTGTTAAATTGACCAGTTTCGGTTTGGAACCACGCCGAGGCAGTAAGCGCGGTATCGATAGTATAGCTACGACCGCTTGACCAACTTCCCCAATCAGTCGATGCATCAGGGTCCTGCGCCCGCACACGCCAGTAGTAGGTGGTGCCGTTTGTAAAGGTGGTTCCCGGTGTAAATTTAATTGTATTGTTTTGAATGTAGGGCGGTCGATCAGAAATCAACACTTGATTTTCAAATTCAGAATTATTACTGATGGTGTTGCGATCGACTAACGTCGAGGAGAAGTCAGAATTATTATCAATTTGGACTTGGTAGTGCACTTTGTCGCTTTCGGTGTCGGAAGCACTAAAGAAGAAGTTACGGCTGGTTGAGGAAGTTTTTTCATTATCAAACGGTACGGTGAGAGTGGGTGTGTTCGGAGCGGTGTTCGTAAATAGCTGTGGATAGTGAGAATACGTAGTAAAGGCAGTACCATCTGATTTCAAGAGCCGGAAACAGTAATTGCTGCCGCCAGCAGCACCATTGTGTTGCAACACAAAGTCCCACTCACCAAAAGCATTGAGCCCTATAAGGTTAGGGGTAGCGGCGGTTGTGCCCTTCTCCTGATAAGTTTCTGATACGGTAGAAGAAGCGAGGACTCTGGTGCTTATAGTAGACCCATCGGTGACACTCGTGTTATCGAAGCCACGCCAAATAGCCGAAGAGGTGGCCGTGCCGACATCAGTCCAACTACCCGCTGAACTACAGGTGTTCACACTAGCGGCAGCGTACTGCAATTTAAATAGTGATCCAGCCGTTGAAGTAGCATTCGTCACTTTAACGTTCATGCGCAACCGTATCTTTTCGCCATCCTTTACCGGCGTTGAAGTTGCTGTCACCGGTGTCCGTTCGGTAATGTCAGTTGCTCCACTTGGCCAGGCATCGGTCGGTGTTTGCGCATTGGTGTTGGTGTACCAGCGAGAAGATGTCTGAGTATAAAGCGGGTTATTCCCCAGTCGTTTACCAAACACGACTGTGAGGTGCGGCGGCAAACTACTGCCACTAGTAAAGTTGGTGGCATTTACAGTGTGGGTATGAGTGCCAGCAGCACCGGTAGCGCCAGTACGAGCACCTACTGTTCCGGCCGTAACAGCGCTCACGATGCCGGTGACGTCAGATGGCGTGTGCGCAGTAGCGCCTCCAGTGGTGCCATAGGTAGCCGAACCTTTGAGGAAGCGATTAAACAGTGGCGCAGTCGGAGCTGAAGAAATATCTTGCCAACCACCATCAACAGAATCCGTCCACATTGCTATCAAACCAATCGGAGGCGACGAAGTCGCATTAATCTTACCTAAAATAACTGAAATGTTAGGCGGCTCATTATTTTGACTGGCGGTATTGCTACTTACAGTATGTGTATGAGTACCGTTTGCGGAGGTCACCTGCACTCCACCACCACGAGTTTGCACGGTGCTTCCACCCGCCGCACCAGTGGTACCGGTAACGGTGTGGGTGTGGGTGTTGGCACCAGCCGTGGTACCTGGAGTATTTTCTCCATAGAGGTAATAACCATCTTGAGCGCTATAGCGTGTCCATCCCGTTGGTACCGTAGCATCAAAAACTCCAATGGCTCCGGTCGGAATATTTACCGGCTCTCCAGCCGCGGCGGTGTACTGAATTACCCGCAGATGACGATAGGCTGGTAAATTGGAAACACTGTTTATAGTTGGCGTATAGGTATGGGTATGGGAATTAATAACTGGACCGCCCGTACCACCGCTTTCAGAGTTTGCTGCCGCACCCGTAGCGTTTACCGAACCGACCGACGTGTGGGTGTGAGTGGTTGCTCCACCCGTAGTGTTATAGGTTGAACTTCCGTAGGCGAATTTTTGGTAAAACGTTCCCGATCCACAAGACAGACAAGACCAGCCGGTCGGAATAGTGGTGGCGCTATCCCAAAATAGCACCATATTACCAACCGCGTCAGAGGCAATCTGCCACTGACGATGTTCTTCAAAGACCACTCCGCCACCTTCGTTTACAACCCGTTCTTCTGTACTTGATGCGGTAGAACTAGCGACGGTTTCGGTGCGGGTGCGAGAATTCTCCACCAGCCGCGCTGGACCAAGATTGTATAAAAATGGTGAAAGATCAGGAGCATCAAATCCGTAACTTACAGTCTCCATATCTCCAGCACCAAGCGACACATCCCAACTCAAGATTTGCCAAGCACCATCGACACTAATATCAGCCGAAGTGGATGAAATGATAAAGTCTGACGGTACTCGCTCGGTTACTACGCCCCGAAATGACTTATTCGCTTCAATAGTGAGTTCCATCTCGTACGGCGCGACTGGGAAAATACGCGTCGGGCCACTGCGTGCAATAGAATACGCCTGATTATCAGCCACTTTGAATGTATCAGTAGTAAACCCAAGCACGTTACCCACTTCATCTAGTCGTTCGAGATAGAGTTCATAGGTACCCCCAGTAGTTGAAGCTATTGCCGCACTGAAGTCTGGTACATCAACGACGTTATTACCTTCACACTTACCTGACTCCTCTACCGGCACTTTAGAAATAAATCCAGCGGGGTCAGTAACGTACAAATCTAGTTCAGTCTGACAAATAGTATGACCGTTTGGAGTGAGGGCTCCAATAGCAATCTCGGCTGTCTCGCCAGTTTCGTACTCACTTTGCAGTGGATTAATGCTCAATATGCCCCACTGGAAATTAAAGGTGTCAGTAAATTTCTTTCCTCCTTCGTTATATACGATTTCCACCTCGTACGAACCAGGACGCATTTTTTCCAATTCTTCTTCTGGTATATCGAGACTGACCAGACCTTCTTTGGTCACAGTCACGTTCGGTGTGGCGCCTAAATATCCGAGTGCCAAATGCTTGACCTGTAGCGAGTCAATTTTTACAAGCTCACGTCCAATCAGACTCCGAAAGCCGCGCACGATAAAGTTTCGGTGCGATTCATAGCGAAGATTAAACACTGGTTTTTCGTCGCGTTGGAAGTTCACTTGGTCACTTAAAAGCGCGCTCATTTCAGGACTTTTAAGATGCTTTAGTTGTTCGGCTACTCCGCGCGCCTGTAAGTCTTCTTTTGTGATAATTCGCGAATTGATTTCAAGCCAAGCGGCATCTAAAAACATTCCATCAAGATTCTCTGCATTACCATAATAACGGATAACCACCTTAGCTTTACTGAGTTCGTTAACCGGCATAAATGCTGGCAGAGCAAAGAGGTAATATCCGCCGTTCATTGCATTAGAGACTTCATCATCAATCAACACAATTCCAACTGACTCCAGCTCATCTCCCTTACCAAAGAAAATTTCAAGGTACGGCGCTGTACTGGTCGCTGGTGTTTCTAGTTTTGCCGCCAGTGACAACCTCAGGTTCATTCCATTAATAAACTGTCCCCTCTCTAGCGGTGCGGTATTAAAGTTCTCCAGCGTCAATTCAGGCACAGATTCATTAGCCGGCGATAATGGAGCAGTTGGTAGAGCAGCTTCTGTTTCCTCTGCCATATCAACCATGTTCGTTTCTTCAATCTGCTGGATGTCTGACAAGACAGTATCTGGCAACGGGCCTGTACTTGATGTCATCGAAAGCTGAGCCAAAGGATACAGCGTCGCGCGAGCACTAGGCAGCGCCCACGAAACTGGTTGTTCGGTACTCGGCTCTGAAACTGGTTCGGGCTCTGGCTCTGACGATGGTGCCGCATCAAGAACAGGTTCTGTGATTGTTGTTTCCGGAGAAACTGAATCAGTATCATCCGTCGCGTCTGGTGTGTCAGACAAAGGCACACTTTCCCCATCCAAAGCTGGCTCCGTCGCCTCCGGACTTGTCACAAATACTTCTTCCACCACTGGTTGCTGCTCAACCTGAATTTCTTTCAACATGCCATTCTCAGGGACTAGCAATGTCGACTGAGGAATGTACGGTGCATTTCGTGCACTAAAGTCTTGATAGAGCGCAGTGTCAGCCAAATCTTGCACAAACACTTGTTCAACTCCGGCCCAACCTTTTGTTCGAGCAATGGTTGGAAAGACATTGAGATTTTTTTCGATACCAAACGTAATATTTTGCGAGCGTTTTGACTCGGCCTGTTTTGTATTTACAACGAACACAGCCGCAAGGACGATCAGTATGAGAGAAGTGACTTGCAGCAGAGTTGATACACTAGAAAAAGCTTGCTTACTCCATTCTGGCGCTTTAAAAAGTGTTTTTATTTGATTTTTTATTGTTTTGTGAATCTCGTTTTTATTCACTACACAAACCCACCCATTCTTGGTAGAAGAGGGGTTAAGTATAAGTATAACGCGCGCCCCTTTGGGAACGCGCGTTATATCTTTGTTTTTATGTGGATAGAAAAGTGTTTTTACTTTAATATCGACTTTACATCATTGATTTCCTTTTCTATCAAGGTTTCTGAAACTTCAAGTGCTTGTGTAAGTCCTTCGATAGCTTCTTTTTCTTTTGGCGAGAGTCGTTTGCTCTTGGTGATTGACATGATCTGATCGTAAATTTCGTCACGCAAGGCGGAGAAAATTTTCTCCATTTGATCTTGAATCTCTTTCGTCTCTCGTCTCAATTTTTCTTCTCGTTCTTTTGAATGTTTATGTCCGTACCAGAAGTATATTCCCATGAGCGCAATGACAACCAGAAGGAAAATAATGAAGAGGTTAATCGCTGTGAAGAAATCCCAGAATGATCCTTCGTCCACCACCTCAGCAGGCTTTACCCAACCAGCTGTTATAAGTACTGCTGCACTACCTTCTCTACTATTACCAGCCTTGTCAAAGGCGATAACTTTTACCGTATAGGTACCGTCTTCAAGCTCCTTTAGTAAGTAACCGAGCTTTGCTTCATCAGGAGTAATGCGTAGGGGCTCCTGGTCGGCAATGGTCATTTCATAGTAATCAATCCCAGAAGTAACGTCATTAGCTTCGAAGTTTAAGAGTGGGAAGGAGTCGGGTGAATTTCCAGCGCGGACGTTTACCACAAACGCCTCTGGTGCGGTTGTGTCAATTTGGAGCTTTCTGTTAGTTGGTGCTCCCCAGCCTACTTGGTTTTTAAAGTTAACGCTAACATACTGTACGCCATCTTTAATCCTGTCCTTGGTAATTAGGAACTCTTCTTCAGCTGGATCAAGAATCGCCTCCTTATTTTCTTGTGGCTTGTTTTCCGGATCATCAGTAAGTTCAACGGCAACAATATTTACATCAAACGGCAGTGTCCAACTGAAAACTCCTTCCGTTTCTTTATACCAAACGTTTTGATCAAGGAATGTTGGCGACCCAACCTCAGGTGGTCGTGGTGGATCTCCGAAGATAATAGCGCCATCGTCCTCTTCGGCCGCTTCCGCTACCGGAACTGGGCTGGGCGTAGGGGTAGGCGTAGGGGTCGGTGTAGAAGCGGCCGTAACAGTATATGTGGCACTACCACCATTTTTAAACACATCTGTCCCTCGTCCATCAGCTGCCAGCACAGAGGCTGTGCCGAAACTTACAGTAGCGGCACCTTGGGCCACTGTCCGAAACGTGACCGATACTACATTAGAAGCCGAGGTGAAAGGAGTTGGACTTCCGCCACCAAAGGTTATTGTACCGGCAGCATTTGAAAAAGTTGGCTCAGTAGTCCAAAGAGAAAACACTGAGCCTGTCTTACCTACACTTACTACCGAAAGAAGTT